>JANTGU010000372.1 GCA_024762735.1 Bacteroidales bacterium
TTGGTTTTGGGGAAATCTTCGGGTTTCCACCATTTCCCCTTTTCGATGACCAACACTTTATACCCTTTTTCACTAAGTCGCAGGGCTGAAACCGAACCGCCAAATCCTGAACCTATAATGACATAGTCGTAAGCGTCGCTCATTGATTTTTTCATGGCCTGATAATTTTTAACAAATATAGGCAAAACATACAGTAAAATAGCTAATTCAGGTTGCAAACCTGAATCAGCTTAAGGATTTGTAATCCGGACGAGCTGTGGGGTAACTCTAATTTAATCTCAGGTATTTGCATAACGAAATTGTTTTAAATTGATACAAACATCAATGTCATAAAGTTAATAAAGGAAATTCATATTACTTCGTTGCCCGCGGCAGGGATGGAAGTGGCAGCCCCCGCCGTTAAAGGCTGATGTGGAGTAGTGGTGGCAGAGCGACTTTAGGAGCTACTGCCACCGCGTTACGGAACACGGCCTTTAAAGGTGGGGCTATAACGGACAGCCCGGTTCAGCCGCACAAAAACAAAATATTGGCGAAATCTTTATTAATCGGAAACAAACCTTATTTTTGTGCCAAACCCAAATATATGGCATACTCGTATCTTGCAGACAACCCGGATCCCATTATTCGCGAGAGTGAATCGCTGGTGGAGATTATTAGTAAAAGAGCCCTGGCGCAACCAAACCACGTGGTTTACAAATACCTTGGCGATGGCGTGAACGAAACGGAACAGTTTACTTTTAGTGAGATTGACCGCGTGGCGAGATCGATAGCCCAGGCGCTTGCCAAAAAGCTAACGGCGGGCGATCGCGTGGTGTTGCTGTTTCCACAGGGATTACAATATATCGCGGCTCTTTACGGTTGTTTTTACGGGGGATTCGTGGCTATCCCGGCTTACCCGCCGCGGCGCAACCGGAAAACGGACAGGCTGAATGCCATTATTGAAGATTCGGGTGCGGCTGCTTGTATTGCCACGCGGGAGGTTTTTACCGCGGTGGAACGGAATTTTTCGGATAACAAGCTGCTGTCGGACATGGATTGGTTTGTTTACGAGGATGTTTGCACTAATGAAAATCCTAACCCGGTTAGCCGGTTGCCCAAACCTGACGAGGTGGCTTTTCTGCAATATACTTCGGGATCGACCGGGAATCCCAAGGGGGTGATGATTACCCACGAGAACATTATTTACAATTCTGAATTTATCCGTCAGTCGTTTGGTTTTAGCAGCGATACCGTGGGGATGAACTGGCTGCCGATATTCCATGACATGGGGTTGATTGGCGGCATCTTTCAGGCTGCCTTTTTGGGTTTAATTAACATTGGTATGCCTCCTGTTGCCTTCTTAAAAAATCCGCTAAACTGGCTTAAGGCCATCGACAAATATAAAGCCACCACGGGAGGAGGCCCTAACTTTAGTTACGACTACTGCGTGCAGAAAATCAAACCTGCCGAGGTAGAGGGGCTGGATTTAAGCACCATTAAAAACTTTTATTGTGGAGGGGAGCCGGTTAGAAGAAAGACTTTTGAAATGTTTCCTAAGGCTTTTGCAAATGCAGGTGTACGCACTAACCAAATGTTTGCCGTATATGGCATGGCCGAAACCACGCTGATTGTTTCAGGCGGGATGCCCGGCAGTGAGCCAAAATATGTGAGGGTTAATCAGGAAGCCCTGAGTAAAAACAAGTTGGTATTCGTTAGCAAAGAGGATAAGGGTATTGACCTGGTGAGCAACGGGCATGTCTGGATGGAAACCAAAGTGGCCATTGTTAACCCCGATACTTTTGCCGAAACCGATGAAAGCAATATTGGCGAGGTGTGGATCAAAGGCCCTACCGTGGCCAAAGGATACTGGAACAAACCTGAGGAGACTAAACGCACCTTTGGCGCTTTTACCAAATCGGGTAGCGGCCCGTGGTTACGCTCGGGTGATTTAGGTTTTATCTTCGAGGGTGACCTCTATATTACAGGCCGCTTGAAGGATTTGATTATCATTCGCGGCGTAAATTACTACCCCAACGACATCGAGTACTCGGTGCAACAGTCGCACGAGGCTTTTAAAGATAATGCCGGGGCAGCTTTTTCTATTCAGGTTGACGGCGTGGAGAAACTGGTGCTGGTGCAGGAGTTGGAGCGCAACTTTTTAAGAAACACCGACCATGATGCTTTGATGGCTCATATTCGTAAAGTGATAGCTGACGAGCACGAGCTTGAAGTGCATGCCATTGCCCTGATTAGAACAGGAAGCATCCCACTCACATCCAGCGGTAAAATACAGCGCCGGCAAACGCGATACGAATACCTGACGGGAAAACTAAATGTTACCGCCTTGTGGCAAAAGGAAAAGCAGGAAACGGTGTTGAATAAACCAAGTATTACCGAGCCTACCGAAGAAAATATTAAAAGCTGGCTGGTAGAGTGGGTGATGAAAAACCAGCATTTTAAACGGGAGGAGATTGACCTTGATACCCCCATCACCTCTTACGGCATCGATTCGCTGGCAGCGGTAACACTGGAGCAGGAGATCAGTACTCAATTCGGCTTTCAGTGGCACGTTTCCTATTTTATGCTCAACCCCACCATTAACAAGCTGGCAGAAGACGGGATGAAGATTTTCAGGGGAGAGATGGAGTAACCAATGCATGGATTGTGAAAAACATGCCATAACGATTTCGGTTAAATACCGTACGGAAAATGGGCGTTTGGAAAGAGCAAACCGGAAGGAGATGATAAGGTTGCCAGGAGGAACGTAAAACCCCGTCTCCGGCAGCATTCTAATCACTCAGAAAAACTTACAAACTAAACCCAAATAAAAACTCGGGCACAAAAGATCCGCTGAGCTTAAAACTGCCCCTGAACCCCAGGGTTATCTCAACGGGAAGACTTAAAAAATACC
>JANTGU010000373.1 GCA_024762735.1 Bacteroidales bacterium
ATATTGGTGGCAGTCTAATCTCAACTTTAAATAAAGGTTGACAGTTTTCCGGTTTTATCGATTCGGGTTCCTTTGGGAGTCTCTTTCAGTGTTCCCGCTTCGTGATAAATGTCGTGTTCAAAAAAGAGGATATAATCATTTTCCAACGCCTCTTTGTAAAACCGTTCTCTATCCTTCAGCGTTAGCAAAGGTCTGGTATCGTACGACATCACCCAGGGCATGGGTATATGTGCCGACGAGGGCATCAGGTCGGCCATAAAAACCACGGTTTTACCGTTGATGTTGATGTGTGGAATCACCTGCCCGTCGGTATGACCATTGTAAAGTTTAAAAGTGATGTTGGGAATATATTCTCCCTCTTCTTCAATCAGCTTCAGGTGGCCACTCTCCTCGATGGGTAAAATATTCTCTTTTAAAAACGAGGCCTTCTCGCGACGATTGGGGTTGACAGCCCAATTGTATTGCTGCTTGCTTGTCCAATACGTTGCATTGGGAAAAGAGAGCCTGTAACCTTCTTCGGCATTACCCTCCACGCTGCCGCCACAATGATCGAAATGCATGTGGGTGAGGATAACATCGGTGATGTCCTCTTTTGTATAACCTGCTTTTTCCAGCGAACTTTCCAGTGTATCATCACCATTCAGGTAATAATGGGCCAGCCACTTTTCATCTTGCTTGTTACCGATTCCGTTATCGATTAACACTTTTCTGTCGCCGTCAACTGCCAGCAGGCAGCGCATCGACCAGTTGGCCAGGTTGTTTTCGTCGGCGGGATAAACCTTGCTCCACAACACTTTAGGTACCACGCCAAACATGGCGCCACCGTCAAGTTTCAGGTTTCCTGTTTCTATGGGATATAATTTCATTTGATTAATATTTGGAGCTTCAAAAGTAAGTAAAATGATTTGAATAAAGAGCGGGAACAGACTGCCAAAAAAACAATCAGAATCAAAAAGCAGAGTAAAACAAGAACTTATTGTAGCCAATGAGTAATCATCTCCTGCCCGTATTCGGTCATGATGGATTCAGGGTGGAAAAAGAGTCCGGTAACATCATACTGCATATGCGTAACTCCCATGATTAAATCCAGCTCATCTTTTATCAAAATCTCCAATTCATCAGGAAAAGATTTTTCGTCAACATACCACGAGTGGTAGTGCCCTATACTAAAGGTCGCGGGTAGTTTATTAAAAATATAATGCTGTTTTACAATGGTGGCTTTGTTGCGATAACCGTGAAGCGGATGAGATAGCTTTTTATGTTTGCCGCCAAACAGCTCCACGATGGCCTCCTGCCCAAGACAGATTCCCAAAACAGAAGCAGTTTGATGGTTGAGCCGTAAATAGTCCATTAACTGACCTGCTTCCCGGGCAACACCGGGACCAGGGGAAACCAATATTTTATCGTATTGTTTGTCAATATTCAGCAGCTTGTCGTTTTTAACAATATCAAACCCCGCAACCCCCGACTGCTTTACAAGCTGAACCAGGTTGTAAGTAAACGAATCGTAATTGTCGATGATTAGGAGTTTCAAAGGGGGTGTTTTTCTATTAAATGGCAAACTTACAGCTTTTTTGAAAAAGCTTACTTTTGTGGCATTCAGAAAATCAGAATCAATGAAAAGTGCTGTACAAGCCATGAACCGCCTTGGAAAGAAAAGAATCCCTTTTCTTTTCATCATTGATTTTGCCATACGAAAACCGGTGGTTGTTCCCCTGGGCGATATTGACGCTAACAAGATACTGTACGATGTAAACGGGATATCCAATTTTGAACCGCATGACCTTGTCCCCAAAAAGCTCCTCTTTAATTTTACGCCCATTTCAAAGCAAACCTACTGCAAAGCTTTTGAAAAGGTACAATTTCACCTTGGGCGCGGCGACACGTTTTTGCTTAACCTTACCATGCCCGCGAAATTAGAAACCAATTTTGGCCTGCAAGATATTTTCTATCGAACCAAGGCCAAATATAAACTTTGGATAAAGGATAAACTCGTGGTTTTTTCGCCGGAAATTTTTGTTAAAATCAACAACCAAACCATCAGTTCCTATCCCATGAAAGGAACCATGGATGCTTCGTTACCCGATGCCGAAGAGAAGTTGCTGTCAAGTAAAAAAGAGCTGGCCGAACACTATACCATTGTTGATTTAATTCGCAACGATTTGAGCATGATAGCCGAAAAGGTTGAGGTAACCCGGTTCCGTTATATCGACAGGGTAAAAACACACAAGGGTGAGTTACTGCAAATGAGCTCGGAAATCAGGGGGAAACTTCCTGATGATTTTCATGAACATTTGGGCGACCTGTTGGTAAAGCTACTTCCGGCAGGATCTATCTCGGGCGCACCCAAAAAGAAAACCGTAGCCATTATCAAGGATGCCGAGGGCTATGACCGGGGTTACTACACCGGGATTTTTGGCTTGTTTGATGGAACCAGTCTCGATAGCGGGGTGATGATCAGGTATGTTGAACAAAATCCCGACGGGTTGGTTTACAAAAGCGGGGGCGGTATCACCACCAACAGTAACTGCGATGATGAGTATCAGGAACTAATTGACAAGATTTATGTACCCCTTGCTTGAAACCATACGATTTGAAAACGGGGTGTTCAGCCATCCTGAATATCACTTCCGGCGGATGAATCAATCGGTTTATGATTGTTTGGATAAATCGTTGCAGTTTGACCCGGAACAAGTTTTGCTTGAAGCACAAGAGACCTTTGGAGAGAAAAAGGGGTTGTTCAAGTTTCGCTTGTTTTACGGTGCGGAACAGTACCGGTGGGAGTTTATTCCTTATCAATTGCCCGACATCAAAACCCTGAAACTAATCGCTGACAATCAAATAGAATACAGCCATAAATTTTCCGACAGAACCAAACTCGACTTGTT
>JANTGU010000374.1 GCA_024762735.1 Bacteroidales bacterium
CGTTTTTTGTTCGGGATAGTCAATCATGTTGATGTCTGCTTCGGCAAAATCAAACCCGTATTGGTGGTGAAACCCGATCACCCTTCTTATTTCAACAATATCGCCATTGGCCACAAAACCTGCCGGTGATTTTTGGTCGAGCCAGAAGTAGTTGTTCTTTACCACCATCAGCAGATCGCCGGCCTCCAGCTGCGATTCGCGCTGCAAAATACGGTTTCTTATCTGTTCGTTAAATTGGTTGGCTCTTTTGTTGGATCGGCAGACTACAATGCTCTCTTTCATTTTGTCCCCATAAAAATATTCCTGAAACAGCTCCTGCATCTCCATGGCATCTTCCACCTGTGAAACATCATTTTTAAAACCTGATTCTGCAAGAATAGGGGGTGTTGTATTTTTGGTTTGAAGTTTTTGCCGCAGACCGGTGGCTGAATATAAAATACCGGAATCCAGCGCTTGTCGCATTACCTCTGTCATTTCGTACGAGTAGGCGGTAAGGGGGTAAAGGCTTTTCAGGTAGTTGAGGTTTAGCGCGGGACTTAAGTTTAATCCCACCGGAGGCAACTGTGCCGTATCTCCAATAAAAATCAGCCGGTTATTGCTGCCCGAATAAACATACTTAATCAAATCATCCAACAAATTCCTGCTCGAAAAGGAATCTGTTCCCGTTGCATTGTCGCCAATCATCGAGGCTTCATCAACCACAAAAACGGTATTTTCGGCTTTGTTGTTATTGAGGTAAATTTTGGATTCGTTGGAACTGTTGGTTTGAATGCTATAGATAATTCGATGAATCGTGTGTGCCTTGTAGCCTGTATAATATGATAAAACCTTGGCAGCCCTTCCGGTGGGCGCCATCAATACACTTTTTCGTTTGGACGCTTTCAGTTCTTTTATGTAGATACTAATGAGCGTCGTTTTCCCGGTTCCGGCATATCCTTTTAAAATGTACAGCGGGTTCTCTTTTGTGCTTGCATCAAAAGCGGTCAGGTGCTTAATAACCGTTTGCTGGTCTTGGGTAGGGGTAAACGGAAATCTTTCCAACAGCCTTTTGGCTAACAATACAGGTTCCATGGGTAACAATTAAAAGGGGTATCCAATACCAAAGTTGATGATAAACTGGTTAAATTTAAGATGGTTAAATCGCCACCGTTCATTATTCGGGTAAGCAGGGTCGCGAAGCGGGATACCTGCATCAAGCCTGAAAATGAAATAGGTGAAATCAAACCGAAGTCCAAAGCCGCCGTCAATGGCAAGTTGCTGGTAGAAGGTGTTTAAATAAAATTGTCCGCCAGGGAAGTTTTCGGTGTTGCTGGACCAAATATTCCCGATATCGGTAAAAAAAGCACCTTTTAAAAAGCTGTACATGGGAAAACGGTATTCCAAATTGGATTCCAGCATGATATCCCCTGAGCGTTCATATTCGGTATCACCAGCATAGCCACCGGGTCCCAGTGTTCTGAACCGCCATCCCCGCATATCGTTGGCACCCCCCGCGTAGAAAGCTTTTTCGTAGGGAATTTCTTTTGAATTCAAATAGGGTATTCCTGCTCCGGCCAGTCCCCTGAAAACAATGATATGACCATTACTGCCCAAATGAAAATAGTGACGGTAATCGATGTTAAACCTAACGTACTGCGAGTAACGTATTCCTAAAAACCGGTAATACTCATTGTCGGTCTTTTGCATGTTAAACGCGCGCTGTGCCAGATAAAACAGGTTGCCCGAAGTTTCGATGTCGAAACGAATGTAATCGAAGCTTTTAGAAGATTTTATTTTTTGGTTGTCGAAAACCATGCTAAAATTGGCCCCGGCGATAAGGTGGTCGGAGTATTGCTCTTTAAGTCTTTGATTGGTCTCCTGATCCAGAATCTTCTGAAACTCCGGAGTGGGATTTACATTGATGTAGTTGAAGCTAACAGGGCTTACGATAAACCTGATTTTTTTGTTTTTTCGCCATGAGTAGCCAAGCAAAATATTCGTTGAATTCCTGGAGTAGTTAGGCCTCAGCAGGTAATTGTAACCAAAGGTAAGATTGGTGGTAGGGTGATATTTTTGACTAAACTTTCTGAAAGGGATGGGGGAGACGAACCTGGGAAAAATTAAGGAGGCATCAACGCCCGCTTCAAAGGTGTTGAAAAAACTTTTGTCGCCGGTTGAGGCTGAATCGGAAGCCGAAACCGATTGCGCTTCAAATCCCCCGTTAAACCTTACCCTGAAAAGCTCGGCACCGCGAAAAATATTCCGGTTGGCAATTACCAGGTTTCCCCGAACCCCGGGGTCGCCACTGCTGTTGGTTATTACCCCGTCGATACTGTAGAAATTTAATTTACCGGTAGCCATTTGAATGCGAGCCTTCATATATTTGTTGCCTGAGCTGTCACTTCCCATGCCGGTGGTGTCAAACGAAATGGTGGCGGTTTGTATGATGGGCATCGAAAAAAGTGACCGGTAGGTGTTTTGAACATCAGTGGCTGAATAGGGTTTCCCCTGTTTAATTTTAATGGCCTGGTCGAAGGCTTTGGTTTTAAAGCGTGGAACCGGCATGTGCAAAAGATAGGTGTATTGATAGGTGCTGTCTTCAAAAAACGTAATGCTGTGCTCTACAGGCTTGTAGTTTGTGTATTTGACAGGGTTAAAATCGGGAATTACTTCGACCTGTTTTAAAAAATAGCGATCATGGGGCAGCTCGATAAAATTGCCCAGCTTCATGGGGTCGGGCAGTTGACGGTTTGTTATCACCGTTTTAACGGTTAACCGGTGGTTTGAAAAGTTGCTGTCCACCTCAAATAATACATAATTCTGATTAAAATAGTAGTACCCCTTGTCGCGCAAAAGATTGGTAATTCTCGAACGCTCATCGTCCAGCGTATAAGCGTT
>JANTGU010000375.1 GCA_024762735.1 Bacteroidales bacterium
AATATGGCTAAAGCTACCGTGAATAAATGGATAGAGAAAGATACCGGGAATTCCGTTGGTGTGCAAGGGGTGGACACCCAGAAACCCTAAATCGATTCGAAAGAGCGATTCGGTTATTCTAATAATCCACATGACGGCCAGCAACAATCCGGGAATGGTGAGGGCAGTTAAAATCTTTTTCTTTTCGGCTTTATCCATGATAGTTTAAGTTACTAAAAGAAGCCTGTTCAAATAGCGTGCCTAAATCACAAAATAAAAAGTGCCAGCATCAGCACAAACCCCATCATAAAGCCATTGTATAACTGCCGCAGGGTGTGATTTGTTATGGTGAGGCGGGCATAACCTATTACCCCGGCCAACAAAATTACCAGGTAAAAAAGCCATCGCATATCCACAGGGTAAGCAAGCAGCAGCCCCAGTAAAGCCCCCGATACACCTCCCGCGCCCATCATGTGGAGACTGATTTTTGTGTAGAGCGTGATGACAATGGCCACCAGCGACACGATAGCCACACCAATCAGGAACAGGTTGAACAGGGCGAGGCTGCCGATATTGTTTAACGAATAAAAGGTGATAAAATAGATGCCCGCCATCATTCCCAAGGGTATCAGGCGTTCTTTCCGGTTATTCATTTGAAGCGATTCGATGACTTTAAAGCGTTTAAGCATATACACCAGTGAGGCGGGAATGCCAAAGGTCATGATAAAAACAAAGGCAATAAGGTAGAATTTAGTTTCGGTTGAATAACTGAATATGGTAAAGCCGGGGATATAAAAAAGAATTATCAGCATGTACGTGGGAAGCAGCAGCGGGTGAAAAAGCAGCGAAATAATGCCGGCCAGTTTTTTTTCCATGATTCAAAATTCTTAAAGCTCTTTTCGCAAGCGAGCCACGGGAATTCCAAGCTGTTCGCGGTATTTGGCAATGGTCCGGCGGGCTACATTATACCCTTTCTCTTTCAGTAAATGAGCCAGGCGGTCGTCGGTAAGTGGCTTTTTCTTGTCCTCCGCTTCAATAATGTTGCTAAGAATTTTTTTTATCTCGCGGGTGGAAACCTCTTCCCCGTTTTCTTTGGTCATCGACTCGCTAAAGAAGTTTTTTAGCAGAAAAGTACCGAAGTCGGTTTGCACATATTTTGAATTGGCTACCCTCGAAACGGTGGAGATGTCCATGTCGATTTTATCGGCAATATCCTTTAAAATCATGGGGCGAAGTTTGGTTTCATCACCGGTTAAAAAGTACTCCTTTTGATAATCCACAATGGCTTCCATGGTATTCAGGAGGGTGTTTTGTCGTTGACGGATGGCATCGATAAACCATCGAGCCGAGTCAACTTTACGCTTGATAAACGTAAAGGCCTCTTTCTGTTTCTTGGTTTTCTTTCCTTTACTTAAGTCGGAAAGCATTTCACCATAAGTACGGCTCACATGGAGATCGGGCATGTTCCACGAGTTGAGTGTTAGCTCAAGCTCGCCATTATTATTGGTAACGGTAAAGTCGGGGATGATGTAATGGTTTGTTTTGGTGGTTTCGCTTAGCGAGTTGCCCGGTTTAGGGTTAAGCTTTAATATTTCATCGATGGCTTTTTTTAAATCTTCTTCGGAAATTTCAGCTTTCTTGATAATTTTATCGTAATGCTTTTTGGTGAACTCGTTAAAATACTTCGAGATGATTCGAATCGCTAACGCGAGCTCTTCCGAAGGAGACTCTTCCATCTTTTTATTGAGCTGGATGAGCAGGCACTCCTTTAAATTACGGGCACCCACACCCAGTGGTTCAAAATCCTGAATAATTTTTAATACCTCTTCCACCTCTTCGCTGGTGGTTGAGATATTTTGGGTAAAAGCGAGGTCGTCGGCAATGGCCTCCACCGAACGCTGCAAATAGCCCGAGTCGTCAAGATTACCAATGATGTACAGGCCAATGTTATGTTTTTTCTCATCAAGATTACGCAAGCCAAGCTGGCTAATCAGGTATTCATGAAAAGAAATCCCGGAGGCAAACGGAATATCACGCGGTTCATCGTCCTTGCTGTAATTGTTGGCTTTTAAGTTGTAATCGGGAATGTCGTCATCGTCGGTAGTATTCATGTAATCTTCCAGATCGTAATCATCTTCCTTGGCATAATCCTCAGTATCTTCAGCCCCGTCGGTGAGCCCGTCATCCATTTCATCGCCTTTTAACTCTTCGGCCTTTTCCAAAACCTCACTGGTTTCAGGCTCGTCCATCTCCAATGCGGGGTTATCTTCAATCTCCTGCTTAATACGTTGCTCGAGCCCAACTGTTGGAATCTGCAACAGTTTCATCAACAATATTTGCTGAGGAGAGAGCTTTTGCAATAACTTTTGTTGTAATTTTTGATTAAGCATGGAGTAATATTTGTTTCAAATTCATTTATACAAATGTAAAACTATTTTATAAATGGCACGATTATAGTTAGACAAAATTTCTTTTTTATTAACAGACGGGTGATGATTGATTCAACTTACTAAACAACAGGTGATTTCCGTTTTTTCAAATAACCCTGGGCAAAAGATATCAACAGCACGAGTCCGCTTACAAAAGCTGCAATTCGAGCCAGGTAATCACCGTATTGAACATAAAAAGTTACTGTATCATTTTTATTGAGAGTGGCTTTCAGGGCTGCCGGCTTCCAGTATTGGGTGCGTTGTAAAATGTCTCCCTTTTGATTGATAATAGCTGAAACGCCTGTGTTGGCCGATCGGGCCACATCGCGTCGGGTTTCGATGGCGCGCAACACCGAAAACAGCAGGTGCTGACGATATCCCGGAGAATTGCCCCACCACCCGTCGTTGGTAATCACAAAAATCAGCTCGGCCCCCTGACGTACGAATTGCGCCACGTAG
>JANTGU010000376.1 GCA_024762735.1 Bacteroidales bacterium
CGACGAGTTGTCGCCCCAAATGATCGGCATGGTGGTTCGGGTGTCATCTGCCGGGCTCGAAGTGCGCGTGTACATGGTAATGGTAAACTCGTAAGTAAGGCCGGTCAGGTGTTTATAGGTAATTTCTGCAGCCCGTTGATGCGTGGCATGCACCTTCAGCCCTGTCAAAATGATTAAAAAAAGCAGTACAGAAATCCTTTTCATTGACTATGTTTATATGAAAATCAAAAGTACGAAATTATGCAAAGGTAATGCCAATTGTTTTGAGCAACAGCAGTTTTTTAACCTTTGGGTAGATATTTAGTATCACACTCAGGTTATTAGATAACGGTTGATTACAATGTCTACGTAAGACTAAATTTAAATTATTAAAAATTGATTTTTTTAGCATCATTGCTGGGTGGTTTTTGTTTAATTTTGTAACATCAATGAAACAGGAGTCAGACCATAGTAAACCCACCGCTGCTGAAGAGCAGGAGAGGAGAGAGATTCTTCGCCGGTATCGGCGACTTATCGAGGTGTGGCATACCCGTAAAGAAACACAGGATAAATGGGAAGTGCGTAAAGCGTTTAAGGTGGCTGCCGAGGCTCATAAAGATATGCGCCGTAAAAGTGGTGAACCTTTTATTTTGCACCCCCTTGAAGTGGCAACGATTGCTGCCGGTGATTTGGGACTGGGCCGAACTTCCATTATTGCAGCCTTGTTACACGATACCGTGGAGGATACCGATATGACCCTGGAAGATGTGGAGGGAATGTTTGGTGACAAAGTAGCACGTATCATCAACGGGTTGACTAAAATTGAAGGAATTTCCGAAACAGCCTACAGTACCAACCAATCCGAAACCCTGAAAAAAGTGGTCTATACCATGTCGGATGACGTGAGGGTGATATTGGTTAAGCTGGCTGACAGGCTGCATAATATGCGTACGCTGGATGCCATGCCCCGGCTAAAAAAACTGAAAATAGCCTCCGAAACAAGATACATTTACGCTCCCCTTGCCAACAGCCTCGGGCTTTACGATATCAAATCGGAACTGGAGGAGCTTTCGTTTAAATACAGCAATCCTGATTATTATAAGCAAATTAATCATCAAATAAAGCAATTCAAGCCCCAGTTGGAGCAGAAGTTTAACAACTTTAAAAAGCCGTTGGAAGATTATTATGCAAGCTCACTGGGAAAGGTTGAAATTAAGCTTAGAAATAAAACGGCATTTTCCATTTGGAAAAACATGAACGACAACGAGCTTACTTTTCAGGATGTCTTTTTAACGCCAACCGTTAAGCTGATTGTAGATGCCAAACCTGAGCAGGAAAAGGTTGCCTGTTGGACAGCTTACGCGGATGTTACTACCTTGTACAAGTCGAATAACAGTAAACTGCTCGATCTTGTTTCTCAGCCAAAAACCAACGGTTACTCGGCCATTCATACGGCTGTGATGCTTCCGGGTGGTGATTGGGTTAATGTGCAAATATTGAGCAGGCGAATGGACGAGATCGCGACCCGGGGATATCCTGCTTTTTGGAAGTACCGGGATAAAAACGACCAGGAAGGTCTTGAAAAATGGTTGATTCGAACTCGTGAGTTGCTTAAAGAAGCCAACGACGAAGCCATCCCTTTTATCGATGTCTTTCAAAAAAATCTGATAACCGAAGAAATTATTGTGTTCACCCCCACGGGCGATTTAATACCGCTGCCCAAAGGAGCAACTGTGCTCGATTTTGCCTATGCCATTCATACTGACCTGGGGAATAAATGCATCGGAGCCAATGTAAACCGCAAACTAAAACCGGTTGAATTTGAACTTAGTGCCGGTGACCAGGTGGAGATTATTAACTCTAAAATTGATAAAGTTACCGAAAAGTGGCTTGATATCGTGGTCTCTGCCAGAGCCAAGGCACGCATCAAGCAAGCGGTAAAAAACGAGTACCGAAAGTACGAGGAAGAGGGCAAGGAAAAATTTGAGAAAATTTGCAAACAGTTAAAAGCTGAACACCCACAATGCAACGTGGAACAACTGATTGAAAAGTTAAACTTAACCGGTACAACTACCTTTTTCTATTTGGTAGCGACCGATAAGCTTGGGGCCAAAGAGATAAAAGAGGCACTATTTGGTGAGGAACAGAAATCGGGCTGGTTTAGAATTCCCAGTATTT
Organism: Bacteroidales bacterium; assembly: GCA_024762735.1. Classification (GTDB taxonomy): domain Bacteria; phylum Bacteroidota; class Bacteroidia; order Bacteroidales; family F082; genus B16-G9. The sequence goes on from JANTGU010000376.1 coordinate 2,158, forward strand.
TGACCAATAGCTTGCCGTTTGGAAAAAAAACAGACCCCGTTGAAAAAACTACTTCTGACGAAAACCTTTTCATTGAAGAGGGTAACGAAAGTGCTGACATCGAATTTGTGATTCCTTCGTGCTGTAACCCAATCCCCGGCGATGATGTGGTTACTATTAGGTGGCCCAACAAACCCATGGAAATCCATCGTACCAACTGCGATATTGCCATCAAGTATATGTCGCAATACGGCAAAAAAATTACTAACCCCGACTGGGGAAAAGATATTGGAGTGAACTTTTTGGCAGGAATTAAACTGGTTTCGGAAAATAAAAAGGGACTCGTTAAAATGATCTCAACGGTTTTAAGCGATGAATACAACCTGAATATTCGTAAATTTGATCTCGTAACCATTGGGGAGATGATTGAAGCCCAGGTATTCCTGTACGTCAAGGGGCTTGATGAATTAAAAAATGTGATGAAGAGCCTGCGTAAAATTAAAGAGGTGATAAAGGTTACCCGCATAGAAAGATTCTAATTTTTTACTTTTTTTTATTTTAAATTATTATAAATTAATTTAAAGTGTTATTTTTACGCCTTAAAAATAGGACGTATGAAAAACAAAAAACAGAAGGATACTTTTGATTCGGTAAAAAAGCTTTTTACCGAATATCTTGAGGGGCGGGGACATCGTAAAACACCGGAACGGTTTACTATTTTAAAGGA
>JANTGU010000377.1 GCA_024762735.1 Bacteroidales bacterium
TTGAAATGCAAAAGTAGTTTCTTTTAGCATATTTGCCCCATGAGGAAGAAAAACGTTAATCATTGCAAAAAGCTATTTCTTTCAAGCGCTTTTTAAGTAAATTTGCCCCACCATTAAAAAAATCGCCATGAAATCGAAATTAGGGGTATTTGTATTGTTCTTGCTGATGGTTGGATTTGTTTCGTGCCATAAAGAGAATGACGACAAAACCAAGCCATGGATTGAGCTAAAAGGGTATAACCCGGCCTATACCGAGCTGAACAAGCCTTACGAAGATGCCGGTGCGGTGGTAAAAGACATCAATGCCGCGGGCGACACGGTGGATATTTCAAATAAACTGGTGGTAACCGATAACGTAAACACGGCAGTGGTGGGTAAATACGAAGTAAAGTACAATGCCAACGATGATGCAGGGAACAGCGCAGACGAGGTAACCCGGACGGTTTACGTACAGATTTTTAAATAAACAGAGACTATAGATGCCCCGCAAAAACATAAAGAAACGAATTTTATTTATTGTAAACCCTATTTCAGGCTCCCGCCGACGAAGAAATTATGTCCAGTTAATCAATGATCATATTGACAGCAATAAATACAACATCAATATTGCACTCACAAAATATGCAGGCCATGCAATCGAGATTAGTCGCCAGGCAGTGCACGATGGCTACGATGTAATTGTAGCTGTAGGTGGTGATGGCACGGTGAACGAAGTGGCCTCGCAGATGATAAACAGCAATAGTACGCTGGGCATTATCCCGGGTGGATCTGGAAACGGATTAGCACGACACCTCAATATACCACTCCTCCCGCTAAGGGCCATCAACCTTTTAAACAAGGGTATCGTGACTAAAATTGATACCGCCACGGTAAACGGCAAACCCTTTATCAGTATTGCCGGCGTTGGGTTTGATGCGCTGGTAGCCAAAAAGTTTGCCGAAAGTCCCAGACGGGGATTTTTAACTTATTTCAGGATTGCTGCCAACGAGTTTTTGACTTACAAACCCAAAAAGTACACCCTTCTGTTTGATGATGGCTTATACATCAAGCGACGCGCTTTTTTTATCTCTTTTGCCAACTCCAACCAATTTGGGTACAACGCCAAAATTGCCCCCAATGCCATGTTAAACGATGGCAAAATAGACATCTGCATCGCTCAAAAACCCAATGTTTTTCAAACCCCGGTAGTTGCCAACCTGTTGCTATTAAAACTTATTGACAAGTCGCCGTTAATGGACATCATTCCCACTACCGGTGTCACCATTAAAAGGAAAAGAAACAAAGTTGTCAACATTGACGGGGAGCCGGTTAAACTTGATAAAAAGCTGGTAATTAAAGTAATTCCTTCATCCTTACAAGTAATCATACCTCAACATGGGACGAAATAAAAACAACCGGGTGGTCTTTTCAACCAATCCCGACTATGAGTATCAAGACGATGCCCTGGAGCAGGAACCGGAAACCCTGCCACCCCGGCAACAAAAATTAACCATTATGCTGGACAAGAAACAGCGTAAAGGTAAAAAGGTAACACTGGTAACCGGATTTGTCGGATCAACCGACGATTTAAAAGCGCTAGGCAAAACTCTAAAGTCAAAGTGTGGCGTAGGAGGCTCAGTGAAAGAGGGTGAAATCATCATCCAGGGCGAGTTTAAAGAAAAGGTAAAATCCATTCTTGAAGGAATGGGATACCAGTGTAAAATATCCGGAGGATAGAAGATGTACCGCAACCTGCCAGGTATCAGCCGGCCCGCGCCCTGGGATCTGGCAGGTTTCGAGGAATATCAGACCTACCAGGTCTCACCCGCTTGAGCCCAGGAGACCTGGCAGGTCTGAACAAGTTAAAAACAAATTATAAACAAGCAACAATAAACCGATGAAACATTTAAAACACATTTTACCCATTATGCTGGCGCTAACCATCTCGGTGGTAACCGCGCAAAACAGTAACGGTCAGCTCGACAAAAAGGCCATTCAAGAAATCCAGCGGTCGTTTGAAAAAACCTCCACCAACACGGCACTTATCAATGCCGTTACCCACAACGACATCAGGAGTCTTGTTAAAAGTCGGACTAACGAAGGTAAAGTAAACCACTACATCAACACCAAAGTTACCACACGCGGTATTAGCAACCAGCGCTCCTCGGGCAGATGCTGGCTTTATACCGGACTCAATACCCTTAAACCGATGGTGCTGGCAAAATATAACATCAAAGACTTCGAGTTTTCTCAAACCTACAACTTCTTTTGGGATCAGTTTGAAAAAGCCAATCTCTTTTTGGAAATTGCCCTTGCCACAGCTGACAAACCCCTTACCGACCGCAAGGTGGAATGGATGATGAAAAATCCCATCGGTGATGGCGGACAGTGGACAACCTTCGCCGACATCGTTAAAAAGTACGGGGTGGTTCCTGCCTCGGCCATGCCCGATACCTATCAGAGTAAAAATACCCGCATGATGTCGCGCCTGCTGGCTCGTAAACTCCGCGAAGATGCTCTGGAACTGCGTGATTTAGCCAACCAGGGTGCTAAAGCAAAAAACTTCGCCTCTGCCAAATTGGCCATGTTAAAAGACATTTACCGCATGTTGGTTTTATCACTCGGAGAACCACCCCAGGAGTTCACCTGGCAATATTTGGATGAGGATGGCAACCCCTCCAAGGCACAAACCTATACCCCTGAAAAATTTTATAAAGAGGTGGTAGGCATTAACGTTGACGATTATGTGATGTTTATGAACGACCCCTCCCGCGAGTACTACAAGCTCTACGAAGTAGAATACGACAGGAACCTGGCGGAAGGTGCCAACTGGAAATTCATCAACCTGCCCATTGAGGTGATAAAAAAATTCGCCGTAAA
>JANTGU010000378.1 GCA_024762735.1 Bacteroidales bacterium
ATAAAGAAAAGGAAGAAATTCCGTCGAAGAGCTGGTATTGAACCTGTTATCGGTCATTTAAAAAGTGATTTCCGTATGGGACAAAATTATCTAAATGGGGCTAATTCGCCTAAAATCAATGCAATGCTTGCCGCAACAGGGTGGAATTTAAAGAAATTGATGAAGAAGTTAAAACAAGAACTTCTTTGGCTCTATTTTTTCTTGGAAAAGTTTTCCGAAAATTTCAATCAACAAAACAATAATCACAAAAAATTAGCTCTAGCTTGAGTTGGTAAGGAACGACTAACTAATACTCCGTCAAACCAATTATTTCACTATTTTTGGAGCTTATTAGAGAATGATTTATGGAGAACTTTATTGTATCAGCACGAAAGTACAGACCGTCAACCTTTAAGCAGGTTGTGGGACAGGAGTCGATTACTTCAACTTTGCAAAATGCCATCAAGAATAACCATCTTGCGCAAGCTTTTTTGTTTACCGGCCCCAGGGGAGTGGGTAAAACAACCTGTGCCCGTATTTTGGCTAAAACAATTAATTGTCTGCATCCCACGGAGGATATGGAGCCTTGCAACGAGTGCGAGTCGTGTGCCGCTTTTAACAACAATGCTTCTTTCAACATTCATGAGCTGGATGCTGCTTCCAATAACTCGGTGGACGACATCCGGAACTTGGTTGACCAGGTTCGCATTCCCCCCCAGGCGGGAAAGTACAAAGTCTATATTATTGACGAGGTTCACATGCTGTCGCAAGCGGCTTTTAACGCTTTTTTAAAAACGTTGGAAGAGCCTCCTGCTTATGCCAAATTTATTTTGGCCACCACAGAGAAGCATAAAATTTTACCTACCATCTTGTCGCGTTGCCAGATTTTCGATTTTAAACGCATCAGCGTGGATGACATTGCCGCACACTTGGCATGGGTGGCCGAGAGTGAAAATATCAACGTGGATAAAGAGGCCTTGCATGTTATCGCTCAAAAAGCTGACGGGGCACTCCGTGATGCGTTGTCAACGTTTGATCAAATTGTGAGTTTCAGTGGCGACAATATCACCTACAAAGATGTTATTGAAAACCTGAACATCCTCGATTACGAATATTATTTTAAGATTGTAGATTATATTTTAAATGGTGATACTTCAAACCTGTTGCTTACTTTTCATGAAATTTTGGAAAATGGTTTCGACGGGCAGCATTTTATTACCGGCCTTAGCGAACATTTAAGGCACTTGTTGGTAGTTAAAGATGTGGCAACGCTAAAACTGTTGGAGGTGGGGCCGGCGCTTAAAGAAAAGTATCGTGACCAATCGACACGCTGTAACCCGGGGTTTATTTTAAAAGCGTTGGACTTGACCAACAAATGTGATTTGAGTTATAAAGCCAGCAACCATAAAAAGCTGCATGTTGAAATAGTACTTATACAGCTTTCATCCATGCAGTGGACACCACAGCAGCAAACGGCTCAGGTAGAGCGGCCATCACAGCCACAGACCACTATTCAAAAAACACCGGCTGTTGCCAGCGATGTTAAACCTGCCTCTGGTACTTCGGTTGCCGAGCCAAAAGCAGCTTACCCTACGCCGGAGGCCAAAAAAGCGGAAACTAAACCTGAAGCGCAGTCAAAGCCGGTGGGTGATGAACAGGCAACTCCCAAAACTGAAGTTAAAAAACCTGTTTCTACCCGGGTAAATAAACCTCAAAACGGCAATGGTGAGCGGAATATTTCCAACGTGTCCATCAAATCAACCCTGGATGCGTTAAAGAGAGAGAATGAGAAAACGGAAACTGTTGAAGCTGTTATTGCCACTGAATTTAATCAAGAGCAACTTGAAGAGGTGTGGCAACGTTTTGCAGCCGGCTACAAGGAAAAATCACCCACCTTTGGATCTGCCATCGAGAAGTACAAGCCGGAATTGTCGGAGTCGTATAAAATCAGGATGAAGGTGGATAACATGATTATCGCCAAGGACGTGTTAAACATGGCAGCGTTGCTGGAATTCTTGAAAAAAGAGCTCAACAACAATCAAATTACCATCGAGCCTATTTTACCCGGAAAGAAAGAACGAAAGGTTGTTTTAACCGATCGTGAAAAGTTTGAAGCCATGGCTAAAAAATATCCCGGCATCAAGCAGCTTAAAGACCAATTGAATTTAGAGTTAGACAGGTGATGCCTGTCGAAGGGGGTTGCTGAGCCTGTCGAAGCAAGTCGTCAGGATGTCGTCCCTTAGGAATTGAATGGAAATTATTGAGCGCACGGTTGCAAACCGTGCGAGAGATGAGGTAGTAATGAAACTCAACCACAATGTTGTCATGCTGAGCGTAGTCGAAGCATGTGGAGCTTCAATAGAACCCTTTTACCAACGCCATGCTTTTAGCGTAGTGAGGATGGTGTTGGGTTTGCTTCCAACAAAAGCATCTTTTTACCCAGTTCGATGAAATTAATTGGATTTTTGTGTAACTTTATACTCGATGAAAACCAATCCAATACTACACAAAATAACACGACTGACCCGCGACTTTTTTAGCCTTAGCAAAGCGGAACAATACGGTATTATCGTCCTTGTTTCGTTGATTTTGTTGTTTACGCTCCTCTACTTTGTGTTGCCGCTCCTGTTGAGCACGCCGCTGTATGACAATTCAAAAGTCATAGCTCAAATAGAAGCGTTTCAAAAAGAGCAAAAATCAGTACGTGACTCGTTACAGATAGAAAAGATTCAAAGCTCGGGTCAACTGTCGGAGGCATTGGCCAAAGAGAGAATTCATCCCTTTCCGTTTGATCCCAATAAGTTGCCCAGAGCGTTGTGGCAAAAACTTGGTTTAACCAACAGGCAAATCGATGTGATTAAAAATTACGAAGCCAA
>JANTGU010000379.1 GCA_024762735.1 Bacteroidales bacterium
ACTCCCAGGGCTGCACTGTCGGACCAGCTGCCTGATAGCTGCATCCAACTTTCAAAAACATAGATGCTCACAGAGCCCCTGATGCCTATTTCACTCAGCGCGATGGTAGGAATGATGGTCATTAACAAATAAACCATGGCAATTAACAGCATGGCATTTGCATAATGGATGGCAATGCCAAACGCTTTTAGCAGCAGAAAAAACTGAAACGAAAAAACCAGGTATTTTCCGATACTTAACAGTAACACTTTTAGCAAGTCGTGTGAATGATACCACGAAAAAACCTGGGCATATTTTTTAATTCTATTGTATTCCCGTCCGGTAACACGCTTTAAAATATCGGTAAAAGCGGCAAACTCAAGGTAAGCAAACACAATGGTAAAGGCTGTAATAAATAGTAAGATGAGCAATCCAACGTAAAGCCACAGGTTGAGGTCAACAAGGTTTACATACTGTGGAACTAAAAAGGCAATCGAGATAAAGCCGAACAACAAGGTGGTGATTAACTGAGCCATGCTGCCCAACATGGTTGACAGGATAGCCTGAAAACGGTCGGCCTTTCTCAATATAAAAACCCTCCCAAAATAATCGCCGGTTCGGTTGGGCATAAACATGCTCACCGAAATTCCTGTCAGTACAGCCTTGAAAGCATTAAAAAAAGATACATTTTCTAATTTAGTAATCAAGAACTTCCATTTGAGTGTTTCCAATATTAGATTGGCCGGAATGAGCAGAACAACCCCAGAGATAAGCAGAAAAAAACCATTTTGATTAGCAAACAACTGTAACGTTTCGGGCAGCGAAGTCAAATCCTTTCGATGAAACAGCTGGTCATACAAAAAGTAAACCGACAGGATAATAATGATTAACCTGATAGCTATGTTGTATGTTTTCTGTAGTTTTGTTTTCATTTAAAAAGCATCATTTGGCCACCGACCGTATAATATTAGGCATCGACCCGGGTACCAACATCATGGGCTACGGACTTATTCACCAGCAGGGCAACGCCATCAGGCTGATTACCATGGGGGTGTTAAAGCTGGCAAAGTACGACAATCATCCGCTAAAATTAAAAAAGATTTTTGAACGGACGGTAGGGCTTATCGAAGAATATCATCCCGACGAGATGGCGCTGGAGGCTCCCTTCTTTGGAAAAAATGTACAGAGTATGCTTAAACTGGGCAGGGCACAAGGGGTGGCCATGGCCGCGGGACTGCACAAGAACGTGCCGATTTTTGAATACTCTCCTAAAAAAGTTAAGATGTCGGTGGTGGGCAATGGCAGTGCGTCCAAGGAACAGGTGGCTGCCATGCTAAAGACCATATTAAGTTTTAAAGATATTCCCAAATACCTGGATGCCACCGACGGGGTGGCCGTGGCCGTATGCCATTTTTTTCAGGGAGATAATCCAACGGCTGGTAAAAAGAGCTACAACAGCTGGAAGAGTTTTGTTTCGGAAAACCCGGATCGTGCGAAGAAATAAGACAGGGATTTAAGAATGCACCTGCCTGCCTGCGAGGCCGGGAATGCAGACTTCAGATTTCAGAAGTATTGTTGATTGGAAAAGGCAAATCTACCTTTCTAACCTTTTTTAGTATAAACCACCTGGGTAGGATAAGCAAACTCCAGTTTTTCCTCTTCAAACCGGCGAAGTATCTCCATGTTCATGGCATCCATGGTACCAAAAATATCACCCCCCTTGTTAATGTAATAGATGTACCGGATGTTCAGGGCAAAATCGCCAAACTCGGTAAATGCTGTAACACACTCATTGTCTACGTCAGCATTGTTTTTGGCAATATCTTGCAGTATCTCCTCAGCCTTTTTCATCTGTTTGTAGGTGGTGTCGTACACCAGTCCCAGGTCCATGGTAATTTTCCGGTTGGGTTCCGAAGTAACGTTGGTCACTGCGTCGTTTACTAATGATGAATTGGGCATGGTAACAATACGCCCGTCCAGCAAACGGATACGGGTGCTTCTGATACCAATCTCTTCCACTTTCCCATCGTAACCGTCAATTTGAATCCGGTCTTTTATTTTAAAAGGTTTATCGGTAAAGATGGTAAATCCTGCAAAAAGGTTGGAAACCGAATCCTTGGCAGCCAGGGCAAAAGCCAAACCGCCAAGTCCAAGTCCTGCGATAACCGCTCCCACGTCGTAGCCCATGTTGTCGAGACCGATGATGATGGATAATACCCAGATAAGGATTTTAATACTTTTTCGCACGATGGGCAACAGCTGATCGTCGAGGTCGCTTTCCGATTTTTCAACGATGGGAACAAGATATTCAATCACCAGCGCATCCACAAAGCGTGTAAGAGCCCAGGCAAAGTCAATCAACAGCAAAAAATAGTAAGCCTTGTGGGTAACATCGACGGCCCAATCGGGAAGCATAAGCGTGGTGATGGCATAATAGATGCCCGTCAACACCAACAGAAAAACCACCGGGTCTTTCATCTTTTCGACGATAATATCATCCAACTTGCTTTTGGTACGTTTGGTCAGCGTCAACACGAATTTGCCAATGATCAGATAAAGCAGCTTGGCCACGATAACGGTACCCACGATAATCAGCAGCGCTATTGCCCACTGCCCGATGGTGTTGTTGTAAAAGGTTTTTGAAAAGAATTCCATTATTGAAGGTTTTTTGTGGGCTCAAAAATACACAAAACTCATAAAGAAGCTATTTGGCCGGGTTTTATTTACTCAGGTACTCTGGTCTTCAGACATAATAAGTGTTGGCTAATTTCTAAATTGACCGGCGACTCTGTACTATGCCTAGAAAAGGGCACAAAAACAGACATACAAGACACGCAGGGTTTTAAAATCCGACATACAA
>JANTGU010000380.1 GCA_024762735.1 Bacteroidales bacterium
GATGCAAATATATTTCTAATTTTGTTCCATATTTTTTTAAATAAATGATCTACGACATACCCGGGGTAAGCCCCAAAAATTATATTATCATCAATAAGGCCAGGGTAAACAACCTCAAAAATTTGTCGGTGGCCATCCCCAAAAAAAAACTGGTTGTTATTACCGGATTATCGGGTTCGGGTAAGTCATCGCTGGCTTTCGACACCCTTTATGCCGAGGGTCAACGGCGTTATGTAGAGAGCCTTAGCTCTTACGCACGGCAGTTTTTAGGACGAATGGATAAACCTGAGGTTGACTCCATCACGGGCATTGCCCCCGCCATCGCCATCGAACAAAAAGTAAAGACCCATAACCCGCGTTCCACCGTGGGCACTTCCACCGAAATTTACGAGTACATCAAGCTCCTTTTTGCCCGGATTGGACAAACCTACTCCCCTGTTTCAAACCGGGTGGTTAAGCGCGATACAGTTACCGATGTTACCGAATTTATCATGGCACTACCCGATGATACGGTGGTTATCATCTACGCCCCGCTGTTGGTGTCAAGTCAACGCGATGTAAAACAACAACTTCAGATATTGCTCCAGCAAGGCTTTAGCAGGGTGAAATACAAAAGCGATCTCTATCGAATCGAGGAGCTTCTGGAAAAAAAAGGTAAACTATCGGCCAACCATTGCCACCTTATTATTGATAGAATTAGGGTTGACCATGAGGACCATGACTTACCGGCGCGTGTCAGCGATTCGGTACAGACGGCTTTTTACGAGGGTCACGGCTATTGTTTTGCGAGCTACCCTGTTGATGGTAAGGAAAAAGTTGTCGAATTTTCCAATAAGTTTGAACTGGATGGCATTCAGTTTGAAGAGCCCACCGTTAACATGTTTACCTTTAATAATCCTTACGGTGCTTGTAAAACCTGCGGAGGCTTCGGAACGGTAATTGGCATCGATGAGGATCAGGTTATCCCGGATAAAAGCCTCTCGGTTTTTGAAGGGGCCGTAGCCTGTTGGAAAGGCGAAAAGATGAGCGAGTACAAAAACCGGTTGGTTCAGGTGGCCTATCAATTTGATTTTCCTATCCACAAACCCTATCACGACTTGAGCGAAGAGCAAAAAGAGTTGCTTTGGAATGGTAACGAATACTTTGAAGGCATCAACGACTTTTTCAGAATGGTTGAAGAGAACAGCTATAAAATTCAATACCGCGTGATGATGTCGCGTTATCGCGGAAAAACCAAATGTCCCGATTGCAAAGGCACCCGGCTGCGAAAAGATGCTACCTATGTGAAGGTTGCCGGTAAATCAATTACCGAAATCGTAAACATGGAAATTGAGCAATCGTTGGATTTCTTCAAAAACATCGAGCTGAGCGAACACGACCACAAAGTAGCCAAAAGGCTGCTTTTGGAAATTACCAACCGACTTCAGTTTTTGCAGGATGTGGGTCTTGGTTACCTGACGATGAACCGGTTATCCAATACGCTTTCGGGTGGCGAATCGCAGCGGATTAACCTGGCTACCTCGCTGGGAAGCAGCCTGGTGGGCTCCATGTATATATTGGATGAGCCCAGCATCGGGTTACACCCTAAAGACACCACGCGGCTCATTGGGGTGTTAAAACGGCTTCGCGATATTGGCAACTCTGTGATTGTGGTAGAACATGAGGAGGAGATCATCAGAGCCTCCGATGAAATTATTGACATCGGCCCCGATGCAGGAGAGTACGGCGGGGAGCTTGTTTTTCAAGGTACATTTGAGGAGCTGAAGGATTCTACCGAAAGCTACACTGCGCAATACCTTACCAATAAACTTTCCATTCCGGTGCCCGCGCATCGTCGGAACTGGCACAACTACATTGAAATAAAACGGGCTTCGGAGCATAACCTAAAAAATATTGATGTTAAAATACCGCTGAATGTTTTAACCGTTATCACGGGGGTGAGCGGATCGGGCAAGTCAACCTTGGTAAAAGATATTTTGTTTCCGGCGCTTAAAAAGAGGCTGGGAGGTTATGCCGATAAAGCAGGAAGCTATAGTGAAATAGGGGGCGACCTTGGCGCGGTGAAAGCGTTGGAGTACATTGACCAAAACCCTATAGGCCGCTCGTCAAGGTCAAACCCTGCCACCTACCTGAAAGCTTACGATGATATTCGGCAGTTGTTTGCCACCCAATCGCTGGCCAGGTTGCGCGGCTATAAGGCGGGAACCTTTTCGTTTAATATTCCCGGTGGACGTTGCGAAAAGTGTGAAGGTGAAGGTGTGATTAAAGTCGAGATGCAGTTTATGGCTGACATATTTTTAAAATGCGATGCCTGTCATGGTAAACGTTTTAAAGAAGAGGTGCTGGAGATAAAATACAAAAACAAAAGTATTGCCGATATTTTGGAGATGTCGGTAACCGAGGCGTTACAGTTTTTTAGCGAGGGCAACCCTTCTTCCACCGAAAAGAAAATCATTGACAAGCTGTCGCCCCTGGAAGAGACCGGGTTAGGCTATTTACGTCTTGGGCAACCTTCTAACACCCTGTCGGGAGGTGAAGCACAGCGGGTAAAGCTGGCTTTCTTTTTATCGAAAGGCCAGGCCGAAAAGCGGACCCTTTTTATTTTTGACGAACCTACCACGGGATTGCATTTTCACGACATCCACAAGCTGTTGCATGCCCTTAATGCCCTGATTGAAAAAGGACACAGCGTGATTGTTATCGAACACAACAGCGATATTATCAAGGCTGCCGATTGGATTATCGACCTGGGGCCTGATGGTGGTAAAAAGGGAGGCCAACTGATTTTTGAAGGCACCCCTGAAGAGATTGTTGATTGTAAAGAATCTTATACCGGC
>JANTGU010000381.1 GCA_024762735.1 Bacteroidales bacterium
GATTCCCACGTTGAGCAAAAACGAAAACCGGGTACTTATTTCCCGTAAAATTTCGCGGCCAATGGTGAGTTGATCTTGACTCATTACCTGATGCGTGTTATCAACCCACTCCTTCAGGCTCACCAAATCCATGGTAGCCAGGTCAGCAATATTTTTACCCCCAATTTTAAAGTGCAACGACTCTTTTTTTAACCGCTGCCCGTTACATTCGGGACAGGTTTTAAGATTCATAAACCCTTCAGCCCACTTTTTAGAAGTCTGCGAAGTATTATCGTTTTGCTGGTGTTGCAACACATAATTTACCACCCCTTCAAAATTAAGGTTGTAGGAGGAGGTAATACCCATGTACTCCTTTTTAACCACGATGGTTTCGTTGGAACCGTAAAGAATCATCTTCATAGCCTGTTCCGGAATATCCTTTACAGGCGTATCAAAGGTAAAGCCGTACTTGTACCCGATGGCTTCAATTTGGCTAAAAACCCAGTTCTTTTTATACTCTCCCAAAGGTGCCAATCCCCCTTTCTTAATCGATTTATTGGGATCCGGAATCACCTTGTTCAAATCAATTTCATGCACCTGTCCCAGTCCGTTGCAACGCGGACACGCGCCATAGGGTGAATTAAAGGAAAAAGTGTTGGGCTCGGGAAGCTCGTACGACAACCCCGTTGCCGGGCACATTAATTTGCTGCTAAAATGGCGGATTTCTTCTGTTTCGTTATCAAGAATCATCAAGGCACCTTTGCCATATTTCATGGCAGTTCCAATGGTTCTTTTTAACCGGTCACGATCCGCTTCTTTCACCAGTGCCCGATCGATGACCACCTCTATATCGTGAATTTTATAACGGTCAAGCTGCATCCCAAAGGCTATTTCCCGCACTTCCGAATCCACCCTTACCCGCAAAAATCCCTGTTGCCGAACCTGTTCAAAAAGTTCACGGTAATGGCCTTTTCTTCCTTTAACCAGGGGGGCAAGCACCGAAACTTTTTTTCCGGCGTACTGTTCTAAAATAAGCTGAAGAATCTGCTCCTCGGTATATTGCACCATCTTTTCACCCGAGGTGTATGAATAGGCATCTGACGCCCTGGCAAACAGCAGTCGAAAGAAATCGAAAATCTCGGTAATGGTTCCTACGGTAGAGCGGGGATTCCGGTTAACCGATTTTTGCTCGATAGAGATTACCGGACTCAGCCCACTGATTTTATCCACGTCCGGCCGCTCCATATTGCCGATAAACTGGCGGGCATAGGCTGAAAAGGTCTCCATGTACCTGCGTTGTCCTTCGGCATAAATAGTATCGAAAGCCAGTGATGACTTTCCGCTACCGCTAAGGCCGGTTATCACCACGAACTTCTCGCGCGGAATAACAACGTCAATGTTTTTTAAATTATGAACGCGTGCCCCTAAAATCTCGAGGCACTCATCTTCACGTTCAACAACAGCATGTATCTTTTTCTCCGATTTCAATATCTAAAATTTGGCTGCAAAGTTCTCATTTTATTTGTAAACCTATCAAAAAAACTACTCCTCTTTCCGAAGTTTTTCGTTCGTGAGATCATACGGTTCATCAGGAATCTTTACCCGGTAGGTTTTCTTTTTCCTGTTTTTCAGGTAAAACTGGCGCAGCCACGGATTAAAGTATTTTAACAGCCGGTAGGTAATTCCATGTGCTTTGGCAAAGTCAGCCCATTTGTCAACTTTGTGATTTACTTTAATAACATGATAGGGTAACGGCTCGTAGTAATCCTCATCATCCAGGTAAAACCCGTAATCTTCAGGATGGTTGAAGATAAGCTTCACCGCTAAGATCCGGTAGATATAGCGATTTGTTTCATCGGGAACCAGCAGGTCGTAAAAATTATTGGCTTTTTGCTTTTCCATCAACGAGGTTATTCGCCGAATGCCGGCGTTGTAGGAAGCAGCCACCAGGGTCCAGCTGTGGAGTTTCTCGTAACTCTTCTTCAGATACCGAGCAGCTGCTTCAGCCGATTTTTTAACATTATACCGCTCATCAACCTCTTTGGAGACCTCCAGCCCGTAATCCCTGGCGGTACCTTTCATCAGCTGCCAAAAACCCACGGCACCTGCCGGCGACTTAACATTGGACAGGTTGCTTTCAATCAAAGGAATATATCTAAAATCAACGGGAATACTATCAGCCAACAGCACGGAATCAATCAACGGAAACCAACGCCGTGATTTCCTGATAAGCTGCAAGGTTGAAGAGTGCCAGTAGGTATTAACAGCCAGCTCCTTGTCGAGTGCTTCTTTAACATAAAAAATATCAAGAGGAACCGCTTCACCCGCGAATGAAAGCGTGTCAGGCACCGGTAACGGCACAATTTTATAGTTTTGAACATTGGTTCCCGGCAGGTAAACCTTTTCGCGGGGCTGAAACATCTCCCACAGAAAAACCCCGATAATAACAATAAACGACACAATATAAGGAAGATACTTCTTCATAGTAAAAGTGGAAAAGAAATTAAAAGCTATTATTTAAAGGGTGTTACGAAATCTTTAAATAGAGGTGACTCCTTATCTTTATCAGAAAGTAGTGGATTTTCAACACCCCAGTCAATATTTAAATCGGGATCATCCCAACGGATGGAACCTTCGGAAGCCTTGTTATACACGTTGGTACATTTGTAAAAAAACACCGTGTCATCTTCAAGGGTAACAAATCCATGGGCAAACCCGGGTGGTACCCAGTACATCCATTTATTATCCTCCGTGAGGTCGATAGAAGCCCACTGACCGTATGTTGGCGACGATTTACGAAGATCAACGGCCACATCGCGCACAGCACCTTT
>JANTGU010000382.1 GCA_024762735.1 Bacteroidales bacterium
CTTAAACGCGCTTCGGAGCAGGATTAACGACAATATCTCCAGTTGAATGTGCATGGACTGCGACACCGATTTTTCCAACGACATCACCAGCTCGATGACCTCGAAAAAAAGCAGCAGCGTGAAAGCAAACTCGATAGACTTAAAATAATTGGTTGGCACAAAATGAAAAAAACTACCCAATAAATCACCTCTTTGAAAAGCAATCAGCAATAACGACAGTAAATATGAGACCACTAAAATGGTGCCCAACATTTTCATAAAAGAGAGGCTGTTCCACCGGGCATTTATTAAGTCAAAAATTTTAACGACACCCTTAACCGCTGGTTTTTTATACATAGTGTTTTAAATTAACGGGTTAAAAGTAGCAATTTTTCCCTACATCTTGCCACAAAACATCCGGCTATTTTAACAGGAATAAAACTTACCTTTGCCAAAAATTTTTTTACATGCTAAATACCCATAGAAAAATAGATGCTTTTGCCACCTTGGGAACCCTGCTCGCGGCAGTTGATCAGGAAGATAAAATCAAAGATATTGACAACCCTGCGCTCCTTGAGTCTGTAACGAGACTAATGCATTTAATCGACTCGGTTCAACAGCAAAACGGATGGTTTACGCCGCACTATGTGAAGCATGCCCTGAAGTCGTTGGGGGAAAGCCTGCAAAGGAAAAAGCTGGAAAAATGGGTTTCGATGTATAGCACTGAATTGGATACATTTAGCACCCCAAAAAGGGTGGCAGTCATCATGGCCGGAAATGTACCTGCGGTGGGGTTTCACGATTTTTTGAGTGTTTTGATTTCGGGCCACCGGATTCTTGCCAAACTATCCTCGGACGACGACAAGCTACTGCCTGCTATTGCAGATGTGTTAACGGCTATTGAGCCCGCCTTTGAAGAGCAGATTACCTTTACCACTGAGCTGCTAAAAGATTTTGACGCGGTGATTGCCACGGGCAGCAATAACTCTTCGCGCTATTTTGAATACTACTTTGGAAAATATCCTCACATCATCAGAAAAAACAGAAACGGCGTGGCACTGCTAACCGGCATGGAAAGCCAGGAAGAGCTAAACGGCCTTGCCGATGATGTTTTTCTTTATTATGGAATGGGGTGTCGCAATGTAGCCCGCCTTTTTGTGCCGCTTGATTACGATTTCAATCCCCTTTTAGAAGTGCTGTCCACCCGGAAAGAGGTGATTGACAACAGCAAGTACTTTAACAATTACGAATACAACAAGGCCATTTTTTTGGTGAACAGTGTGAACCATTTCGACGCGGGCAACATTTTACTCACCGAAAACAGTCAATATGCTTCACCGGTAAGCGTGCTGCATTACTCCTATTACCAAACTCCTGAAATATTAAAAAATGAAATCATGGTTAACAGTCATCAAATACAGTGTGTGGTAACCCACCTGGACTTTCCACTCAACAAAATCGACTTCGGGCATACACAATCGCCTGAATTATGGGATTATGCTGATGGTGTTGACACGTTAGAGTTTCTTTTAAGTATTCAATAAATCATTAATATTCATACAAATACGACCTTGATATCGTGACAATAAAAATATTCGATAAAATATTAGAAAAATGTTAGGATATTTAGATGAACCTTACTATTTTTGCACCCCTTTAAATAAAGCACCGAAAAACATAAAGAAATGAAGAAAGATATCCACCCAACCAATTACAGACTGGTAGTTTTTAAAGACATGTCGAACGATTATGCTTTTATCACCAGATCAACAGTAAACACGAAGGACACCATCGTTTGGGAAGACGGTAACGAGTATCCGCTGGTAAAACTTGAAATTTCACACAAATCGCATCCTTTCTTCACAGGTAAGATGAAACTTGTGGATACAGCCGGTCGTGTGGACAAGTTTATGAACAAATACAAAAAACATTACACCAGAAAAACCCAGGACGATTAGTCGTTACCGGTTTAATCATAATAAAAAGCCCGCTCAATTTGAGTGGGCTTTTTTGTTGTTAACTTGTTCTGAAAAAAGCTGACAGAATCAATCTATTTCAAAATACTTTTACCAATAACCAAACGCTGAACCTGGTTGGTTCCTTCGTAAATCTGGCAAAGCTTGGCATCACGCATCATTTTTTCCACCAGGTAATCCGTTGAATAACCTTCACCGGCCATCACCTGTACCGCGTCGGTAGTTACTTTCATGGCCACATCCGAAGCATAGAGCTTGGCCATAGCTGATAGCATATTTTTTTGTTTATTTCCGGTATCGTACATCCATGCCGAGTACCAGGTAACCAGGCGGGCGGCTTCAATTTCGGTAGCCATGTCAGCCAACATAAAGCTTACGCCCTGGTTAACAGTAACAGGTTTTCCAAACTGAATACGGTTTTTCCCCCAGTCGCGAGCCGTCTCGTAAGCAGCTCTGGCATTACCAACACTCAAGGCAGCCACACCTGTGCGAGTACGTTCAAAGGTTTTCATGGCAAGCACAAATCCCTGTCCTTCGCCCCCGATAAGGTTCTCTTTTGGCACCTCCACATCTTCAAAAATAAATTCGGTTTGCATCGAAGCACGCTGACCCATTTTTTTGAGATTAGAAACAATTTTTACACCGGGTGATTTGGTGGGAACTACAAAAGCCGATAAGCTGCGGGCACCTCTTTCAGGATCTGTCAAGGCAAAAACCGTGATAAATTCCGAAACACCCCCGTTGGTAATAAATCGTTTGTGACCGTTGAGAATATATTTATCCCCTTTTAAGATAGCTGACGACTTAATTCCTGCCACATCAGAACCTGCATTGGGTTCAGTTAAAGCATAGGC
>JANTGU010000383.1 GCA_024762735.1 Bacteroidales bacterium
ATTGGTAACTTTGATACCCTGTTTCAAAAAAGTGCCGCCGCGTGGGGTTCTATATGGGATGAAGCCGACATCCACCTGCAGGGCGACCGGGCATCACAACGCCTGCTGCGCATGCACATTTATCATTTAATGGTTTCTGCCTCAAAACACAATATCAAGCTGGACGCTTCCATCACGGCACGCGGCCTGCATGGCGAAGCCTACCGGGGCCATATTTTCTGGGACGAACTCTTTGTGTTACCTTATTATAATATCCACTTTCCGGAAGTTTCCAAAGCCTTGTTGATGTATCGCTATCGCCGGCTTGACAAAGCCCGGGAATATGCCAAAGCTTTTGGTCATAAAGGAGCCATGTACCCGTGGCAAAGTGGTAGCGATGGCCGGGAAGAGACTCAGGTGTTGCATCTCAATCCCGTTTCGGGCGAATGGGGCGATGACTACAGCTCATTGCAACGTCATGTTTCGCTGGCAGTAGCTTACAACATCTATCAATATTTTCACACAACCGAAGACATCGATTTCATCAACAGCTATGGTGCCGAAATGTTTTTTGAGATTGCCCGCTTTTGGGCCGACATGACCCACCTGGATGCCACTACGGGGCGCTATTCCATTACCGGGGTAATGGGTCCTGATGAATTTCATGAAATGTATCCCGAGGCAACCGAAGGCGGTTTAAAAGATAACGCCTACACCAACGTGATGACGGCCTGGCTGTTTAAAAAAGCCAAAGAGCTTTCAGAAATATTGAACCCGGAAGCCAAGAACAACCTGTTTTCAAAAATTGGCTTGGATGAATCTGAAATCAATCAATGGCAGGAAATCAGAAAAAAACTCAGGCTGGTCATCAATGAAGAGGGCATCATTGCGCAATACGATGGCTATTTTGATTTAAAAGAACTGGATTGGGACTATTACCGCAACAAATACGGAAATGTTTACCGGATGGACAGGCTGCTGAAAGCAGAGGGCAAGTCAGCCGATGATTACAAGGTAGCCAAACAGGCTGATACGTTGATGATTTTTTACAATCTGAAAAAAGAGGAAGTTGATACCCTGCTGGCTGAAATGGGGTATTCTTTGCCGGATGATTATCTCGACAAAAACCTCCGTTATTATCTTGCCCGCACCTCCCACGGCTCAACATTAAGCCGGGTGGTTCATGCTCAGTTGGCTAACATGGTTGGGGATGATAATTTAAGCTGGGAGCTCTATTATGATGCCCTGGAAAGCGACTACAATGACATCCAGGGAGGAACTACCGGCGAAGGAATTCACGCGGGAGTAATGGCAGGCACCCTGATGATTGCCCTAACCAATTTCGCCGGCATTGACCTGCGGGGAGACAACATCTCCATCAACCCGAAAATGCCTGAGCGCTGGAACGGGCTGAGCACAGGACTGCATTTTAAACAAACCGGATATCATATTGAAATAGAAGATAACAATGTTAAAGTTACAGCTGATAAAGAAGCAAAAATAGTGATTGCAGGAAAAGAGGTGAAGATATAGCCGGATTACTCACGGTTGCAAACCGTGAGAGAATTGGGTAGTGTTCCCTTCGGCAAGCTCAGGGAACGGAACAGACACTCTCCCACGGTTTGTAACCGTGGGCTTAGCGAGCAATTAAAAATAAATTAGAAATTGAATAAAACATAGAACCATGCTTGAAGACGTATTATTAATAACCGACAAACACCGAGAAGCAGCGGCAGCCATCGTGGAAGAAATCCTGAAAAACAAGAAGGATAAATTTATTGTTGCCATTTCCGGAGAATCGGGATCAGGAAAATCGGAGCTTACCCACGTGGTTGCCAAAAACCTCCGCAAACAAGGCATCTTTGCCAAACCGGTACATATCGACAACTTTTACCGGATACTGCCGTTGGAACGTACCCAATGGCGTCAGGAAAACGGCATTGAAAAAGTAGTTGGCCTTGGTGAAATCGATTGGAACGGCGTTAAAAAAACCGTGGAAGATTTTAAAAACTCTCGTAAGAACACCATGCCTTGTGTAGATCTGGTTACCGAGCAGGTTGATAGCCTCACCACCAACTTTCAGGGCATCGACATGCTGATTATGGACGGTCTTTACGCCATCAACTGCGAAGAAGCTGATTTAAGAGTTTTCATCGAACTTACCTATCACGAAACCAAAAAGGCACAATCTTCGCGAGGCAAAGAACCACAAAATGAGTACAGGATGAGAGTGCTGGAACAGGAACATGTAACGGTTCAATCGTTAAAACCCAAAGCCGATTTGTTCATCGGGATGGATTACAAAGTGCGTAAAGCATAAAACAAAAAAACTTCCGGCCTACACCGGAAGTTTTTTTATTCACTCTATGGGAAAAGTTAGTACCTCACTATTTTCAAACTCGAAACGGCACTATCAATGTCAATGTATATCGTATTGTCGGCCTCTTCATAATTGGGCGTAACATATCTGCCGTTTACTTTATTAAAACCGTTGAGCGTTTTATCGGCTAAAAAGGTATCCATCTTCACCTTGCAACCTGAGCTTTCAGGAATCCGTATCGTAATATCGGAAGCCCCGGCATCAATACTGATTTTTACATCAGGATAACGTTCGCCAACCTTTAAGTCAATATCGGCAGCCCCGGCATCCACGGTAAGTTTTTTCACTTTAAACTGCTCCATGTTAAAATCAATGGCCGCTGCACCAGCATCGATATCCATCATCCAAACCGGCGCTTGATTAATTCTTAAAATACCTTCGCCATTATTTTTGTGATTTAGTTTAAGATTAACATGATGTTTGGTGCCAAT
>JANTGU010000384.1 GCA_024762735.1 Bacteroidales bacterium
GGCATAAAACCGGTCGAAAGCGTGCTCGGCATCAATAAAGGCGGCAATACCGCCGGCTTTTTGAGCTTCGGCAATCACGTGGATGGCCAGCGTGGTTTTTCCCGAGGATTCGGGGCCGTAAATTTCGGTAACTCTTCCCTTGGGAAGGCCGCCAATGCCCAGCGCCAAATCGAGGCCAATAGAGCCGGTTGAAATGGAGGGGATGTTGTCCACCACATTTTCACCCAATTTCATAATGGTGCCCTTGCCAAAGTTTTTTTCGATGTTGCCTAATGTGGCCTCCAGGGCTTTTAATTTCTTCTGTTTTTCCTGTTCGGCTTGCGCCATTGCTTTATCTGTTGTCATAATAAATTATTTTTCGATGGCTGAAAGAATTTGAGCGGTATGTTCTTTGGTTTTTACTTTTTTAAATACCTGTTCGATGATACCCTCTTCGTTAATGATAAAGGTAGTGCGAAAAACGCCCTGGTATTCGCGGCCATAGTTTTTCTTGAGCCCCCAAACGCCATAGGCATTCAGCATTTCTTTGTCGGTATCGGCAATCAAGGGAAAGGGGAGTTCATACTTGCCGGCAAATCTTTGGTGAGATGCCACTGTGTCGGGGCTAACGCCGATAACGGCATATCCTTTCTCAACCCACAGCTTGTAGTTGTCGCGTAAATCGCAAGCTTCGGCAGTGCATCCCGGGGTGTTGTCTTTCGGGTAAAAATAGAGGATTACCTTTTTGCCCTTAAAATCGTGCAGCGATACTTTGTTTTCATTTTGATCTATTCCGCTGAAATCGGGTGCTTTATCACCCACTTGTAATGATGTCATATTTTCTGTTTTTGTTACCACAAAGATAGACATTTTAGTTTGAATTTTGTAGTAAATTTGACAGCTCAAAATGAAAAGAGTCAAAATTGTATTCCCATTCTTTCTGTTACCGTGGCTGTGGCTGGTTTTTGCCTTGCCGGCTAAATGTCAGATGCTTGATACAACCAATGTTTTCAGGATAAAACTGCTACAAAGCAATGAGCAGTTCCCGGCCTGGTCGGAGGACGGCAGCAAATTGGTTTTTCAAAGTGCCGGTAGTGGTTATGCACAACTATTTTTGTATGACTTTTTCAAAGACACGCTGATTCAAATCACCTTTGATGAAACCCACAAAAGCCACCCGGTATTTGTTCCTAACCAAAACCAGATTGCTTTTGATGTTTATATCCATGACCAGGTCAAAATCTTTAAACTTGACTTGACAACAGGAGTGCGACAACCATTTTTCCGAAGGAGTCTGTTGTGCGAAGCGCCCTCTTTTTCCCCTTCGGGGAGATGGGCGGTGTTTAAAGGCCGCGACCCCAACAGAGAAACCTGGCAGCTGTTTAGTTACGACTTTGTTTATGACAACCTGAATCAGCTTACCCATGTTAAAAACAGTAAGCTCTCCCGCCCCGTGCTCTCGCCCGATGGCAAAATCATCCTGTTTGGAACCCGTGATAATGCGGTGCCTTATACCAGGTCGCTGCACGAGATTAACTGGTACGGTGAAAAAATTCGGGATTTGGATTCGCTAGCAGTTTCATCGTATGGTTGGCTGGCAAACAGCTACCGGATCGTGTGTTCGATGGATGAACCACACGAGTCTCCCTCTTTTTTTACCATCACCAAAGATGGCACTTACATGATGCCATTATGCAGCGATACCCTTCATCGGGTTAACCCCGCCCTTTCGCCGGATGGTAAAAAAATAGCCGTGGCTGCAAAATTTGGCAACAATTTTGATATCGTTGTGTACAACCTGATTGATGAATAGGCAAATCCATTACCTTTGCACCACTTTTTTTAAAATCATGGCTGACAACATTCGCATAAAAAACAAAAGAGCTTCGCACGAGTATTTCTTTTTGGAGAAATATGTGGCGGGCATCGTGCTTACCGGCACCGAGATAAAATCGATACGCTCGGGGAAAGCCAGTTTGGTGGATGCCTACTGCATGTTTGAGGAGGATGAGCTTTTTATTGTGGGAATGCATATTGCCGAATACACCTATGGAACCTACAACAACCATTTCCCCAAGCGGGTACGAAAACTGCTGCTCACTGCCCGGGAGCTTAAAAAGTTAAAAAACAAGGTAAAAGATAAAGGGCTAACCATCATTCCCATTACACTTTTCATCAACGACCGGGGTCTTGCCAAAGTAGAAATAGCCCTTGCCAAAGGAAAACATTTTTACGACAAGCGCGAAGACCTGAAGAAAAAAGACAGCCAAAGGGAAATTGACCGGCACATGAAGCGGTAGGGGGGCTTAGGTCTTACTTTGACACAACCCAGCGTCACCCCGAGCCTGTCGAGGGGTCTCCCCAGCCTCAATGGCCACTTTCGGCAAAAGGCATTCTTGCAATAATGGCAGGATGTTACTTTGGGGATTCCTGCCCGACTGCGTCATTCAGGCGGGCCTCCGCTCCGCTGGCGCTGCGGTCGGAGTGACGGATTTTTGCTATATGTGCAGGATGGTTATCAAGTCACACTGACACTCTGCATCATCGCTAAACAGCTGCGGTGTGACTACATGCACTGTTGCATCTTTGAGTTAGAAATAAATAAAAAAACCCGCTTCCTTTTGGAGCGGGTTTTTTTACTTGTCACAAAGCAATTATTTAATAACGGAAGCTTTTTTTACCATCTTACCAGCGGGGGTTTCGATGCTGTAAAGGTAATACCCGGCAGGAAGGTTCCCAGCATTCCATACCACGGTATGTTTGCCGGCATTGTAAACGCCATGAGCTAAAACAGCT
>JANTGU010000385.1 GCA_024762735.1 Bacteroidales bacterium
GGACTCCTCCTTTTCAAAAGCCACTGCCTTTGCCGTAAAAAACGGACAGTTTGTTGCTGTGGGAAGCGATGCTGACATACTAAATCATTTTACCGCTTCAACACAGGTAGATGCTGCCGGCAAACCAGTCTATCCCGGCTTTAACGATGGTCACAGTCACTTCCTGGGCTATGGAATCTGGAAAATGCTCTATTGCAATTTGGTTAACACCACGTCAATGGAAGATGTGGTAAGCAGGCTCAAAGCGTACGACAACAAGCATCATCCTGATTGGCTACTGGGCAAAGGATGGGATCAAAACGACTGGAAAAATACTGACTTCCCCACCAACCATCTTCTCAACAAAGCCTTCCCTGATAAACCCGTGGTGCTGACCCGCATCGACGGGCACGCGGTGTTGGCCAACAACACCGCTTTACAATGGGCTGGTATCAATGGCAGCACGAAAATTGATGGGGGGGATGTGGTGTTGGAAAATGGCACTCCCACGGGCGTGCTGGTGGATAATGCTGCCGATCTCATGAAAAGTTTTGTGCCTGCTTTTACCAGACAACAAAAGACCGAAGCTTTGCAGCGCGCTCAAAGCGATTGCTTTGCTGTGGGACTAACCACGGTTTCCGATGCCGGTTTGGATAAAGAGGAGATTCTGTTAATAGACAGCTTACAACAGCAGCATATCCTGAAGATGCGTGTTTATGCCATGATTAATCCCAACCGGGAAAATTTTGATTTTTTCTATACTCAAAAACCCTGGCATAAAGAGCGGTTGACCGTAAGCTCGGTGAAGCTTTATATTGATGGGGCACTGGGTTCGAGGGGTGCTCTTTTGTTAAAGGAGTATTCCGACGATCCGGGCAATATTGGCTTAAGGCTGCACGATCCGGATTACTACGATACCATGTGCCAAAAGGCGTTTGATGCCGGTTTTCAGGTGAACACCCACGCCATCGGTGATTCAGGAAACAGGATCATGTTGCACACCTATGCTAAATTTCTGAAAGGAAAAAACGACCGGCGGTGGCGGATAGAGCATGCCCAGGTGATTGCGCCCGACGATTTTCATTACTTTGGCGACTACTCCATCATTCCCAGCGTGCAATCTACTCACTGCACTTCGGACATGTATTGGGCTGACGAGCGGTTGGGCAAAGAACGGCTGAAATCTGCTTATGCCTACCACGACCTGCTGCTGCAAAACGGCTGGTTGATTAACGGTACCGATTTTCCCATCGAGGACATCAGCCCGCTAAAAACATTTTATGCTGCTGTTGCCCGTAAAGACTTAAAAGGATGGCCGGAAAATGGCTTTCAAACCGAAAATGCCATCAGTCGCGAAGAAGCCCTGCGTTCCATCACCATCTGGCCTGCCAAAGGTAGCTTTGATGAAAACCAAAAAGGGAGCATTGAACCTGGAAAAGTCGCGGACTTTGTTATCCTTAACCAGGATTTAATGAAAGCAAACGAAAGTGATTTATACAAAATTAAAATAGTAAGTACCTGGCTGAACGGTGAGCAGGTGTATGAAAATAAGGAGTAAGCTAAGTATAAAGAAAAATCAACCCTGTTTTGGCACAATTTTCGTAACCTGCCCTGAGCTCGGCCCCTAAGCTCGACCCCTGAGCTTGTCGAAGGGTGTCGAAGCAGCCGAAGGGTATCGAAGGGGGAGCAAAAATTATGACAAAACACAAAAGAATGAAATACAATAAAATACAAAATCACAAACAGATGAAGAAGACAACATTATTAATGCTGTTTGCTATGCTGGCCATGGCAACTACAGCACAAACATCAAAAATTATCGGAAGTTGGATGATGACCAAAGCCGAAACCAAAACAGATGGGATTCAGGAACCCTATTTCGTTACCGACTTTAATACCGACGGCACCATGGTGGTGATGGGCATGCCCGTGGGAACCTGGAAATACGACAAACAGAAAAAAGCCATCATCGCCACTTCAAAAGTGGACGAGGATTTTAACGGTGAAAGCCAAATAGAAAAGCTGACCAAAAAGGAGATGATTGTATTAAAAGGAGGTAAAAAATTCTACTACTCCAGGGTCAATAGAGATGAGGTGACAGCTAACAATAGCCAATCAAACCTCATGGGATTGTGGACGGCTCAGGATGAAGAGTACGGTAACGTGTACCTTCGCTTTACCGCACCTGACACCCTTGTTATTGTTGTCACCGGTGATGGCTCAGTGGAAACCAATCAGGCTTCCTGGATTTATTACCCTGACGAAAACAGCTTGGTCGTGATGGGGTTTTCGCATCTGCTACGGGGAAAAGTTAACATCAAAACAATGACAGATGATAAGCTGGTGCTTGATAAGGATGGCAAGCTGATATCAGCATCGAAGGTTGATGAAAACGCCACTAAAATTGAAAAGCTAAATTTCGTGTATGATGATTTCCCCGAGGAATCGGACAGCGACAACCAACTCCCCTGGAGAGATTTTGAACAGATGGTGGATTATCTGAGCGGGGTAAAAAAGATTGTTTACCGTCATGGCTCCTGGCTCGATAATATCAATGCCTTTGAATACTCGACCAACTATTCCGAGATAAAAGTTGACGAGGAAAAGCCTTCGGTAAAGTTTACCAACTTCGAAATTGATAATGACACACCCAATCAGTATTCCGAAAAATACAAGGGCAATTTATCGGGGATGTACAACTACTTTTTTCCTTTGGAGGAGGTGATGCCATACCGCATTGCAGGCAAGGAATCGGTTACCGTTCCCGCCGGCACTTTCA
>JANTGU010000386.1 GCA_024762735.1 Bacteroidales bacterium
GAGTGAGATCCGGTTACTCTTTTTTTGAGCAGGTATTGATTCCAAATGGTGCGTAAAGGCCGCAAAACCCTATGAAACTGGTGAGCAATAAAACGGCAGCCAATACCAGAAATACTATTCCCAGCGTACCTGTTACCACGTTGGTAAAATAGAGAATGGCTAAAATAATGGCTAAAATAATCCGTACGGCTTTGTCGGTTGATCCTACATTCTTTTTCATGATGTGTTTGGTTTTAATGATTAATGATGACAAAAATAGTACCCCGAATAATTTTATGCAGTGACAAAAGTCACTATTTCAATATTTTTATCGCGTTGCCTTCCTGCTTTACCCACCCTTCGTTTTCCAGTTTTTTCATTACCCGGCTGATAACTTCCCTCACGGTACCCAGTTCGGAAGCAATTTGCTTATGTGATATTTTTAAAAGATTCCCCTTTAAATAGCCGGCTTTTTCGGTAAGATATTTAAGCAGCCTTTTGTCCATGTTGTTAAAAAGGATCATTTGGATAGTTTCGTGTAAATCGCGGTATCGCATGCTGTATTGTTTAAACATCAGCAGGTTAAATTCAGGGTGCTTTTTTGCCCAATAAACCACCTTATCGATGGGTAGCAAAAGCGCTTCGGTGTCGGTTTCGGTGACGGCATATATTTGGCTTGGCTTGTTGGTTAAGCCGGCATCAAACGACATGATACACGTCTCCCCGCTGTCGATGTAATAGAGCAACAGCTCTTTGTCATCGTACCGGGTAAAAACTTTAATAATACCTGTTATAACAACCGGAAGTACGGTTACGTAATAGCCGTCTTTGATGAGCTCCGTATTGGCAGGGAACTGCCTGATGGTGCTATGCGCCTTGATTTCAGTTAATAAATCGAGGTTAAAAAAAGGGAACAGCTTTTTTATCGTTATACTGGGCATCATGGTAATAATTTATCTTTACTAAAGTGTAAAAATACAATTTTTATAGATGCAAGTATCTAAAAATATAGATGTTTTAAGCTGTCGGGCTTTTTATAAAAAGAATAAAAACATGGGTTTTTATTCGAAGGTCAAGGTTAGTGCCAGCGAAAACCCCGTGGTTTTATTCACGTTACGTCCATACACATCAAATGGAAAGGTAAGTACAATAATAAAGTTATTTGCTTCGATGGTGGCTCCGGGGTAAATTGTCAGCCGGTTTTGATTCAATTTATTTTCAAGATGACTGTGCTCGTATCCTACAGCACCAATTAGCTGCAACTGTCGGTTAAAAAAGTAGTAGCCAGCATCAATACTAGTGTACACTGTGCCAATTTTGGTGCTGGTAGGTTCTTTTAAAAAATGATCGTACTCAAGGTTAGCATCAACCGAAAAGTGCTCTCCCCGTTGATAGGTAAAAACGCCGCCAAACCCTGCCTGTGTTGCATTGTCTTCCGTTTTGACTCCCCTGTTAAACGAGCCCTCTCCCATGGGAATGTTAATGCCCGCCATAAGGGCAAACCCTGTGTTGTTTTTCTGATACAACACGTACCTGGCACCAAACGACCCGGTTTTCATATCCAGCGGGATTGATACTCCCACTTCCAGTTTGTCAAAAAGTCCATAGGTAAACCGCATGCCCACTCCAGAAAAACGATTGATACTGTCAGAAGACAAAAAACTGTTTTGCAATTCGCCGTTATCGTTCCAGTTTTTTCTGCTTTGCCCGTAATAAAAGGCAGGCTCAAATTCAATGTGGTGATGATCGACTACATCCACGCAGTAGGAGCGTAGTTTGGAACCCGAAATACCACCAATCTGGCTATAAAGCTGGCCGGCAAGAAAAACGGAGAGTGTTAGAATGATAAACCTTTTCATTTGTAAAGTTTCAGCAAATGAAAGCAAAAGTTTAACACAATGGCATCACTAAAAGTGGGTATTTAAAAAAAGTTATTTTTTAGTGCAGTAGGCTTCTACCGCTTTTTGTCCGTCAGCAGATCCCATGGAGGCCGCTTTTTTCCAGTCCTTACAGGCTTTGGTGGTCTCCTTCAGGTAATAGTAGGCAAGCCCCCTGTTGACGTAAACTTTTTCAGTGGCAAAGCCCAGTTTAATGGCATTACTCAAGTCTTCGGCGGCCTTGTCATATTGGTTATTCATGCCCACGATGGTTCCCCGGTTGTAGTAGGCCATCCCGTAGTTTGGGGCCACCTTGAGCGTTTGATTATAATACTCCAACGCTTTGGGATAATTTTTTTCGGCAAAGTAAATCATGCCAATGGAAATTAACGAGGCAGAATCGTTGGGATCGTACTTTACCGCATCTTCATAATATGACCTGGCCAGTTTGTTGTCGCCCTGCATTTGATATATTTTGCCGAGGTTGTAGTAAACTTTAGCATTGTCGGGATACACTGCTGCCGATTCGCGAAACGAAGCAATCGCCTTTTCGTATTGTTTGTCGTTATAGTGTTTAACACCCTCTTTAAAAAGGTTGTAAGCACGCTTTTTGTTGTTGGCAGCCAACACCTCTGCCTTGCTGTGTTCTTTGGTGTTTTTAACCGATAAGGTGTTAGCTTTTTGATTGGGTACTGCCGGTTCATGTCCCTCTCCGGGGGGTGGCAATTTTACCTGAGCCATGACGGCAGTGGCCAATAAAATAATGGCAACAAATGCAACTATCTTTTTCATCGTTTTTATTTTTCAACTATTTTTTTTCGACTGCAAAGTTAGGATAACATTTGTACTAATGTTTTTAAATGGAAAATTTAGCCGCTGAAATTAGTGTTAAATAAT
>JANTGU010000387.1 GCA_024762735.1 Bacteroidales bacterium
CGCCATTGGTAATGTTGTAAATACTAACCTTTTCGCCTTCAATCATGTTGGCGGCATCCATCAGGTTTTCATCAATGGTGATGCTGCCCATGTAATCGAGGTTGGCTTCCGTGATGGTAGCGCGGTGAATCTTGGATTTTAAAACTTGTATATTCATTGTTCATGATAAATGAGAGGGACAAAATTACTAATAAAATCGGATATTATCGATTAATCTTACATCCCCCAAAAAAGCAGCTACAAAACCAACTGCCCCCTTGTTTTTTTCCCACTGTTTAACGGGTTGCAAAAAGGTGTCGTCGGCAATTTGAAAATATTCGAGGGAGAAGGAGGGGTTGCTTTTAAAGCGGTCGGCAACCCAGCGGGTAATTTCCGGGGGCGATTTTTTGTTTTTAAGTTCAACCGCCTCTTGTAAAATTTGATGAATCAATGGTGCTATGGCCCGTTCTTCAGGTTTTAGCCTTTCGTTGCGCGAGCTCATGGCCAGGCCGTCGGGTTCGCGAACGATGGCGCATGGGACAATGGTCAGCGGCATCTTTTCCATTTCCACCAGTCGTTTAATGATGGCCAGCTGCTGAAAATCTTTTTCGCCAAAATAGGCTTTGTCGGGGGTGATGATGTTAAAGAGCCGTTTTACCACGACAGCTACCCCGTTAAAGTGACCCGGACGAAAGGCTCCTTCCATGACCGCTTCCAGTTTTCCGAAGTTGAAATGTTCGGTTACTTTCTCCTCGGGGTACATCTCAGCGGTGGAGGGAGCGAACAAGATATCGCAACCGACACTTTCGAGCAGCGCCTTGTCTTTATTTAAATCTCTGGGGTATTTTTCTAAATCTTCGGGGTTGTTAAACTGGATGGGGTTGACAAAAACACTCACGGCCAACAGGTCGTTTTCCTGTTTTGCCCTGCGCATCAGGGTTAAATGGCCCTCGTGCAATGCACCCATGGTTGGGACGAACCCTATGCTTTTGCCCGCTTTTTTAGCCGAGGCAATAAACTGTTTGGTATCGTGTATGGTGTTGAAAGTATTCATGTTATTGGACGCTACATATTTTTCTTAACAATTTTCCACAAATCCTCTTCCAGGGTGCTGTTCGGGGTTTCCACAATCCTGCCTAATTCGTCATCACCGTTAAACACGATAAAGGTGGGAACCCGCTCGATATGGTATGAACTGATGTCTTCCACCACGGCATCTTTGTCACGGTTCACGGCAATGATTTTCAGGTTGGAATCCTTCATGCCGGCAGTATCCATTATTTTCATAAACCTGGGAACCTGCTCCTGGCTATCGCCGCACCATTCGCCAAAAACAACCACGATGGTGACGCTATTGATTTCTTTTTTTAGCTTGTTGATGTACTGTTCGGAAGGCTTGTAATCGTTGTATTCAGGATTAAAATAGGTTCCAAACTCGCCTTCGGTAAGTCCCTGACGGTTGCATGGGCCGGCTAACACCTTCTGCTCAAGACGGGCATCGTAAACTTTCGTATTTACTTTTTGCGCCACCAAAGCCTGGCCGGCCAGCAAGATAAAACCTAAAACCACTATTAAATTCTTCATCTTTTATTAACTTTACCGTAATTTTTAAAAAACAAAGGTACAACCAAATTGAGTAAAAGCGCTAAAAAAAATGTTAAGGAAGAAAAAAGTGAACCGGTAAAATTGTGGAAACTGATTCAGTTAATGATGATTTCTTCGTTTGCTGCCATTTTCGCATTCACCCTGGTATTTTTTCTTACCCACTGGGTGGCACTCTATTTTGCCTACGATTTTAATATTCCCGGCCACTTCGACTTAAACGGGCTGCAGTTTGATGTGGATAAATCAAGCCCGAATTGGACTTTTGATGCCACGGTTACCATTCTTCTTTCCAGGCCGGTTAGTGCCATGTTGATAGCCGTTGTTTCGCTGGCGGCCTTTATGTTCATCAAACGCAAACTGGTGAGCTTTTTCTTTTTTCTTTTTTGGATGAATGTGTTGAGCTTTAACCTGGCGCTGGGGGGGTTGGTGGATGATGCCATCACGGGTTCGGGTACTTATGACGTGCTGCTGTTGATGAAGATGAATCTTACGGCAGTGGTGTTTAGCAGCCTCGTGATGGTCTATTTTTTATACCGGGTGGGGATGATTAATTACTTTGTGATTTGGACTTCGTTTCCGAAAAATTACCTGAACAACTGGCAGGCCAGGTCTGTTTTTTTAACCATGGTCATCGTGTTTCCGTGGCTTTTGCTGTTTGCTTTTCCCTCGTTTGATAGCGAATCGCACTATTCGCTGATTAGTTTTTTAAAGAATGCTTCGGTGCTAATTATTTTATTGCCCATGTTTATCGTCAAGCCCAAAGATGCTTTTTTGTCACACCTTGAAACTTTGGAGCAGCCTCAAAAGTTCGACCGGCTTAACCTCGTGCTATTCGCAACAGGCACTTTCCTGCTCTATTATTTTATGGTGGATGGGGTTTATTTGGCTTAGGGTAGTGGTGATGAAATAAAATAGCGCACGGTTGCAAACCGTGCGAGGTTTGTTTCGTCGTGACCTCTCACACAGTTTGCCACCGTGTGCCTACAATACCTTTTGCCCCAAGAGTCATCCGATGACTCAAAGTCATCGGATGACCCCCTTCCCCCCACAAAACGCGATGACAAGATTCTCCTCCGGGCTTCCCGATAGCTATACGGGGCCGGAGGAGAGAAGATGGTCGCACCATCATCCTCTCTCCCCCGCTCCGATAGCTATCGGAGTAG
>JANTGU010000388.1 GCA_024762735.1 Bacteroidales bacterium
ATAAAATCATCACAGTTTCCAAATTTGAAAAAAACAGAATCAGGGAGTTCTTTCATTTCCCCACAAACGACAACCGTTTGGTAGCTGTCTATAATGGAGTAAGCGAGCATTTTAGAAAGATAGACGACCAAAAAGAGCTCGACAGGGTTAAAAAGTTATACAAGTTACCCGACAAGTTTCTGTTCTTTTTGGGCAACACCGACCCTAAAAAGAACACCCCGGGAGCCTTGAAAGCTTTTTCTGATTATCTGAAAGAAACCAATGATGAGGAGATGTATTTGGTCATGCTCGATTATGAAGAAAATGAGCTTAAAAAAGTACTGGCCGACATTGGCGACCCCTCCCTGATTGAACGCATTCATTTAACAGGTTATGTTATCAACACCGATCTGCCGGCCATCTACAACCAGTGCCGGATATTTTTATACCCCTCCCTCCGCGAAAGCTTTGGTATCCCCATGCTGGAAGCCATGCGGTGCGGTGTACCGGTTATTACGTCCAATACCTCTTCCATGCCCGAAATTACCGGTGGCAAAGCTGCCTATATTGTAGACCCGTTTAAACCTGAAGAGATTACCGATGGGATTATTCGCTTGATGGAAGATGAAAAACTTCGCAACGAACTCATCGAAAAAGGATTTAAACAGTCACAAAAATTTTCGTGGGAAAACATGGCGAAGGATGTATTAGGATTGTACGATGAAGTTTATAAAAAACACTACAAGTAAAAATTTTGGTTATGATTAAAAACAGAGACATCATCGTGGTTGGTTTGCAGGCGCTCGATAGCCGTATTGGCAGCAATTGCATCAACCTGGCTTACGAGTTTGCCAAACACAACAGGGTGCTTTATGTAAATTACCCGCTGGACAGGCTCACGCTTATCAGGGAAAAAGATGATCCGCTGATTCAGAAACGAATCAAAATTATGAAGGGCGAGGAACCCAACCTGGTTAAAATTAACGATACCATGTGGAACCTCTACCCCAATACCAAGCTCGAATCCATTAGTCAATTGCCCGTTAACTGGCTGTTTGACGTGTTGAACAAGATCAACAACAAACGGTTTGCCCGTGAAATTAAAAAGGCAATCGAGGAACTGAACTTTAAGGATTTTATCATTTTTAATGACAGCGACATGTTTAGAAGCTTCTACCTGCCGGAGTTATTAAAGCCAAAGACGTATGTTTATTACACCCGCGATAATATGATTGCCGTTGACTTTTGGAAAACACAAGGCATCCGTATCGAAGCGCAACACATGGCTAAAGCCGATTTGGTAGTGGCTAACTCCACCTATCTGGCTGATTTAGCCCGCAAGTTCAACGAACACTCCTACTATGTAGGGCAAGGTTGCGATGTTTCGTTGTTTGATAAAAAGTTAATTAAGGAAGTTCCCAAAGACATAGCCCCTATCAAAAAACCCATTATTGGCTATATCGGGGCTTTGCTGGCTCTGCGTCTAGATTTAGAGGTAATAATTCATATCGCTCAGGCACGACCCGACTGGAGTGTTGTTTTGGTGGGTCCTGAAGATGACGAGTTCAAAAACAGCGAGCTACACAACCTGGAAAACGTCTATTTCCTGGGCAGTAAAAAAATGGAAGAGCTTCCCTCCTACCTCAATGCTTTCGATGTAGCCATAAACCCGCAAAAGCTAAACGAGGTAACCATTGGCAATTATCCCCGTAAAATAGATGAATACCTGGCCATGGGTAAACCCACGGTTCAAACCAAAACCAAGGCCATGGAAGTATTTGAAGGCTATGTATATTTGGCAGAAACCAAAGAGGAGTATGTTACCCTTATCGATCAGGCTTTAAAGGAAAACACCCCTGAAAAAGAGGCCGAACGCGAAAAGCTGGCGCGCAGCCACACCTGGGAGAATAATGTGAAGGAGATTTACGATAAAATTGAGATGATTGAAAAATTAAAAAATAAATAAAATCATCATGGGTCTTAAAGAAAAATTAAAATCGAATCCAAAGCTTAAAAAACTGGCTTTATGGATGCTGATGCCTAAAAACCAGGCCAGGCCTCGGTTATGGGTAAAATGGTTTGTCAACCCCTTAAAACATCACAAGGGCAAAGGGTCACTCATAAGAAGGCGTACCCGCATGGACGTGATGCCTTTTAACAACTTTTCCATTGGCCGTGACTCAACCATCGAAGACTTTAGCACAGTTAACAACGGTGTTGGCGATGTTTATATCGGTGACAGGACGCGCATAGGCCTGGGAAATACCCTCATTGGCCCGGTAAAAGTTGGTGACGATGTGATGTTTGCACAAAATGTGGTGCTGTCAGGGTTAAACCATGGCTACACTGATATTAACATCCCCATTAGCGATCAACAAGTCGAAACCAAACCCATTGTAATTGAAGATGAAGTTTGGATTGGTGCCAATGCTGTGGTTACCGCGGGTGTTACCGTGGGTAAGCACTCGATAGTGGCTGCCGGATGCGTGGTAGTAAAAGATGTGCCACCTTATACCATCGTGGGCGGAAACCCCGCCAAACCGCTGAAACATTATAACTTTGACACCAAAGAGTGGGAACGGATTAAAAAATAGAAAAGAAATTTTGAAAGAGCAATAATGGGAAAGATTATCACTTTTTGGCGTTACTCCAAAGACTTCATCAAACATGGCGAGTTTCAC
Source organism: Bacteroidales bacterium (assembly GCA_024762735.1). Classification (GTDB taxonomy): domain Bacteria; phylum Bacteroidota; class Bacteroidia; order Bacteroidales; family F082; genus B16-G9. Next base: position 2,661 of record JANTGU010000388.1, read on the forward strand.
TATTTACTCTCCTCGATAAAGTACATGCTTACCGGTAAACCCACGCGGCATACTGCACCATATACAAGTTCGCTGGGAA
>JANTGU010000389.1 GCA_024762735.1 Bacteroidales bacterium
TTTCAAGAAAAACTTGTCTATCTAAAATATTCATCGTTAATTTGCGATATACAATTAGAGTCATGCAACGATCTAAATCAAATATCGAATATCAGTTAGAAACGGAGGAGCTGGCACGTTTTGCCAAGGCGCTGGGACATCCTACCAGAATCAAGATTATCAAGTACCTGAGTGAACAATCGTTTTGTCACACGGGAGACTTGATGGATTATCTTCCGTTGGCACAATCCACTATCTCGCAACACTTGAAGGAGTTGAAAGAGGCGGGTCTTATTAAAGGTGAGATTCTTCCCCCCAAGGTAAAGTATTGCATTGATCAGGAAAACTGGCAAAAAGCCAAGGTACTGTTTTGTGATTTCTTCGACATCAATTTGGAGGGTAGCTCGTGTAGTATTTAAAAAATTTTATCAACATTCATCGTTTATTGGCGATGTTAAATAATAACAAAAAAGTAAAGATTATGTTTAAATTACCTGACTGGACATTTGAGTTTCACGGCCACAAATGTCCTTTTATGCCCATCGGTTACCGGATGGGTATGCTGGCCATGGAACTATTGGGAGTTGGTAAATCCCAAAACCATGAGATGCATGTTTTCTCTGAAATGGGCATTGGTCACCCCCAGGGATGCATGCAGGACGGCATTATGGCGGCAACCGGTGCTACCTTTGGAAAAGGATTAATCGAAAAACTTTACTACGGTAAAGTGGCGGCTACCTTTTATTATCCTGGCAAAGGAGCTGTTCGTATTTCCCTGAAAAACAGCTTCGCCGACTCGCTGGCTCCTCACGAGTTTTTTAAATACCGTAAAAAGGGCATCGAACCTTCGGAAATTCCTGACGATGTGCGCATGGATATTATTAACAAGGTGCTTGAGGCCGATGTGGATAATCTGTTCGGGGTAACAAAGCTTCCCGAATTTGCCTTCACACCGGTTAAAGGTTCTTTTAACAAGGCAAAATGTGAAGTCTGTGGTGAATATGTTTTCGAGCGCTACCTCCGTGTAAAAGATGGTAAAAAGGTTTGTATCCCATGCTCGGGGCATAATAATGCAGAGGTAACCATTCCTCGTCCACGAAATTAATAAAGTATTTTTGCTCATTTTAGTTATGTCAATAAGCTTCAATTAACACGATAACATGAAAATATTAGTATTATGCACCGGCAACAGTTGCCGTAGCCAGATGGCCGAAGGGTTTATAAAATCGTTCGACCCAACGGTCGAGGTGGTGTCGGCAGGTACCGAGCCAAGCGGGCAGGTTCATCCCAAAGCCATTCAGGTAATGAAAGAAGAAGGAATCGACATCAGCGGGGGATATCCGAAAAATGTGTCGGAATTCCTCGATGAAGCTTTTGATTATGTGATTACCGTATGCGGAGGTGCCAAAGAGAGCTGCCCTATGTTTGCCGGCGAGGTAAAGCACCGCCTGCACATTGGTTTTGATGACCCGGCGGAGGCCACCGGGACAGAGGAGTTCATCCTTTCGGAATTTAGACGAATCCGTAACGAGATAAAGCGGGATTTTCGGAAATTCTATCAAGAGGTTATTGATGTGACAAAACATCCTGATCAATAAGTAAATTAGATATGTTAATATCAATATGAAACAGCCATGACGAAAAATTTCGACACACAGGAGAAGATGATTATTTGCAAGAAATCCTATCATCGGATTTAGCGGATTTAACGGATTTAGCGCCCGCCTGACCGGACGGGTAGGGATGTTTTTCGCTTGCGAAAAACTAAAATCCCCGCCCGAACGATGTTCAGTCGGGCGGGCGTGCAATCCGTGTAATCCGATGAAAAATTATAAACAGATGAAAAAACTAAACTTCCTCGACCGGTATTTGACTTTGTGGATATTTTTAGCCATGATTATTGGCGTGGGGTCAGGTTACCTTTTCCCTGCCGTGGCACAGTTTTGGAACAGCATGAACCACGGCACTACCAACATTCCCATCGCCATCGGGCTTATCGTTATGATGTACCCGCCCCTGGCGAAGGTAAAATACGAAGAGCTGAAAGATGTCTTCCGTAACCGTAGGGTGCTGATTCTTTCATTAATTCAAAACTGGGTTATTGGCCCGGTGTTGATGTTTGCCCTTGCAGTCATTTTCCTGAAAGATTACCCCGAGTACATGACCGGGCTTATCATGATTGGATTGGCGCGTTGTATTGCCATGGTAATCGTGTGGAACGATCTTGCCAAAGGCGACACTGAGTATGCCGCGGGGTTGGTGGCCTTTAACTCTATTTTCCAGGTGCTGTTTTTTTCGGTTTATGCTTATGTTTTCATCACCATACTGCCTGATAAGTTGGGGCTTATGAGTAGCACGGTGGATATTTCCATGGGTGAAATTGCCGAGAGTGTTTTAATCTACCTTGGTATTCCGTTCGTGGCGGGATTTTTAACCCGTTACTTCTTAATCAGGATAAAATCGAAAGCATGGTATAAAACAGAGTTTCTTCGCAGGGTTAGCCCGCTAACCTTGATGGCGCTGCTTTTTACAATCCTGGTAATGTTCTCTTTAAAGGGAGATTTCATTGTTAAATTGCCCATGGACGTGGTGCGCATTGCCATCCCGTTAATACTCTATTTTGTCATCATGTTTTTTATCTCGTTTTACATCAGTAAAAAAATGGGCACCGATTATGCTAAAACCACCACGCTTTCGTTTACCGCTGCAAGCAATAACTTCGAGTTGGCCATCGCGGTAGCCGTGGCTGTTTTCGG
>JANTGU010000390.1 GCA_024762735.1 Bacteroidales bacterium
TTGATAATAACGAAATAAATCTAATTTTGCATAGTATTGAATTGTGGCAATTGTTGTGCCCGTTTTTTAAAAGTTTTGTTATATTTGTACTTAAAATGAATTACACATAAAATTTTAAACCATGAAAAAAGTTTACTTTAATTTCACTCGAATCGTGCTTTTTAGCATTATTTTCGCTCTTCCCCTTGCCTTCTATGCCCAGGATGATGGTGAAGTAAAAAAGAAGGAAAAAACAAACATGAACTCTTCTTTCTCACCCTATTGGTATTTTCAAGGGGATATCGGCCCGAGTTTTTCTCATGCCGACCTTTCTGATTATGGTTTTCTTCCTGACTTTAAACATGTTGCGATTAATGGCCAATTGGGTTTTGGTCGTCAACTTAGCAGGGTATGGAGCCTGTATTTAAATGCTGAACGCGGTTTTTTTAACGGAGAAAAAGCGGGTGTTGTTCCGAAAAATATTAATGTGGCAAACACGAAGCATAGCCTTAAATTTGATAACGATTATTATGGAGGCAATTTAAATGTCGGCATTAACCTTTCAAACTGGTGGGGCGGATACAAAGACCGCTTGGTTAACTTTGGAATTCACCTCGGTGTCGGTCAGGTTCAGTGGAAATCCAGAACCTACGACATGGATAATAACGACAAGGTAATCACAACTTATGGTTATTCAAATAGTGCTGCCAAAAATAAAGGAGGCGGAATTAGTGACAGAAAAGTCGCCATGACTGTTCCCGTTGGCGCAACCATTAATTTCAATGTGAGCGAAAGATGGGATATCTATGGCGATTATGCTTATACCTGGATGGATACTGACGTTGCTGATGGTATTGTACACGGGGAAATGCAAGTACTTAACGATGTTTATTCCCATTTTAACATTGGTGCACGCATCAAATTTGGCAGCAACAAAATCAAGAAAATGGCTGACAACTTTGATGACGTACAATTGGTTGCGACACCTGACCCGTTAGAGGAAGTTGGTGATTCAATTGAAGTAACAATTAAAGGTACTTTCCCTCCAAAATATTTTGCTAAAAATGCCGTAATGTGCTTCACACCTGTACTCAAATACGAAGGTGGCGAAACTGCATTTGAAACCATCAACTTCAAAGGTGAAGATGTTGACGGTGATGGTACGATGATTAGCTGGGCCAATGGCGGATCGTTTACCTACACCAAAAAAATACCTTACGACCCTGCAATGGATAACTCAGAACTGACAGTAACTCCGGTTGCTTATCAATACAATGGTGAAGTTTATTCAACATGTGACGGTGCTGCTGGACAGGGTAAATCATACACAGCCGACGAAAGAAAACTGGCCGATGGCGTGATACACACTGCCGGATTTGTCAGAGACAATGAATTGGTTGCCTTCGCACCTGATGGCTACGAAAAAGAAACCATCAGCACAATTGAATCTGCTATCTTTTTCCAGGTTAACCAGTCGAATCTGAATAAAAACCTTCCGTTGAACAAAAATGCCGACAACAAAGACGCATTAAATAACAGCATCAGCGATATGGAAAAAGGATGGGCAGTTAAAGATATTACCATCAATGGTTGGGCTTCACCTGAAGGGGAAGAAACCTTTAACGAGGGCCTCTCACAAAAAAGAGCTGAAACTGCTGAGAAATACATGAACAAGAAAATTAAGAAAGCAGCAAAAAATAATAAGCACATTGAAAAAGATGCTGCCGATAATACTGAATTCGTTTTAACAGCCAACGGTCCTGACTGGAACGGGTTTATGCAGGCTGTAGAAGCATCAGATATTAAAGATAAGAATGCAATTATCAATGTCATCAATTCGGCCGACTATTCACAAAAAGAAGCGGAGATCAGAAATATGATCCTGATTTATCCTGAACTGGAACGTGATATTCTTCCTCCATTAAGGCGTGCAGTTGTTGATGTAAATTGCTATGAGCCTAAGCGGACCGAAGCGCAAATTGCTGAATATTCCACTTCATACCCTGATTCACTCTCGCTGAACGAGTTATTATATGCTGCTACACTTACAGACGATTTAAATACCAAAAAGCAGGTTTATGATAACACCATGGAGCGTTACCCGACATGTTGGAGGGCCAAAGTAAATGCCGCTGCCGTTGAGTTCGAGCTTGGCAATGTTGATGAGGCAAAAGCCTTATTGGAGCAAGCACACGAGATTAACGAGAACTCTTACGAGATGGCCAATAATATGGGAGGCGTTCATGTTGCAACCGGCGATTATGCCAAAGCAGAACACTGTTACCTGAAATCAGAAGACCTGGGTGGCGATGTTAATTACAATATGGGTATTGTTGCTATCCACCAGGGAGATTATGCTGCTGCTGCAAGCCGCCTGAGTGCTTATTCCTGCGACTTCAACCTTGGTTTGGCCCAGTTGCTGAACAAAGATTATGCTGCTGCTGAAAACACCTTTAATTGTGTTGATCCTCAGGATGCAGATACTTACTACCTGCTTGCAGTTACCGGTGCACGTCAGGACGACAAAGCAAAAACCCTTGATTATTTAGGAAAAGCCATCAAAGCCAATCCTGATTTCAAAGCAAAAGCTGCAACCGACCGTGAGTTCTTAAAATTCTACCAAGAAGCAGATTTTCAGGCCTTAACCGGTACAAATCAATAAGTAAAAGTAAACTTTCAAAACAAAACCCCGGTCAAAAGCTGACCGGGGTTTTTTATTGGCAGAAGCTAAAGAAATCATCCTCAAAGAAAGG
>JANTGU010000391.1 GCA_024762735.1 Bacteroidales bacterium
GATGGTTTCAAGATGGACACACAACAACCCCTTATGCCTGGGCGGGAGCGCAACCAGATTAAGCTTTATCTCGGTAGTAAAGGCCAAAGTTCCCTCGGATCCTGCCAACAATTTACAAAAATTGAACGGCTTATCACCTGCAAAGGGCTCCGTTTGCAACAGTAGATCCAGTGCGTAGCCCGTGTTGCGGCGCGTTAGCTTGGGATCGGGGTACTGGCTAACAATCTCTTTTTGGTTGAAAGCATCAGACAGGACATCTTTGATGTTTCGATAGATGTCACCTTCCAGGGTTGACAGGGTACACTTTTGTTCGAACTCACTTTTCGAAAGCTCGCCAAAAACAGCCTCGGAGCCATCGCTTAACACCGTTTTCACCTCCAGGGTATGATCGCGGGTACTGCCATAAATTAACGACCTCGAACCACAGGCATTGTTTCCAAGCATCCCGCCTAACATGCAACGATTGGAGGTGGAAGTCTCGGGACCAAAAAACAGGCCGTGAGGTTCCAGTATTTTGTTCAGCTCATCCAGCACCACGCCTGGCTGTACCCTAACCCAATGCTCCTCCTTATTGACCTCCAGTACTTTGCCCCAATACCTCGACACATCAGCCACAATGCCACTTCCTACCACCTGCCCCGCCAATGATGTTCCTGCTGTACGTGGGATAATGCCGATGTTATTTTCACGGGCAAAGTGGATAAGGGTTTTAATATCCTTTACTGATTTAGGATAAGTAACCGCAGTGGGTATTTCACGGTATGCCGAAGCATCGGTGGCATAAATGAGTCGTGTGGCATCATCAAAGAGGACTTCCCCCTGAAAATCGGCTTTTAATATTTCAAGATTGTGTTGATTCAAAATTCAATGTTAAAAAAATAGCCATCCATGGGCTAAAGCGCAAAGATATTATTTTTACTGCCCGATTCATGATAGATTCTCACCATAATTGCTTCGCGTCCCTTGCGCATTCCTCGCGTGCCTTGCGGTCAACCTCTTCGTAAAAGTATTTCTTCGCGTACCTTGCGGTTAATCTCTTTATCGCCATTAAAACCCAAAAAGCTCCCACAAGATATTTTTTGTATCCACCGGAACATTCATCTGTTCGATGGTTCTATGGATATCCTCATACCGATGCATCTTTCCTTTAAAGCTATCAGAAACAGATTGCGCGACACCTTTCAATACAACCTCTTCAATAAGACCCTTTTTCACTTTCATAAATAGGTGAAAATCGGCTAAAGTGTTCTCAAATTCATAGTATGGTGAATAACCGTAGTTCCACTGGACAGTGTTATATTTTTCTTGCACGAGCCAATTGATTTCGGTAATATCTTGCTTGGAGAAATCATAGAAATTAGTGATCTGATAATAATCAAGTAAAAAGGTGGTCAATTTTTGTCGGAAATCCTCAAAAGTAATGGATGACGGCAGCTCCGATGAAATATTGGTTACCGTGGCTCTTACCGACTTGATGGCCTTGTCGGCAATGTTGGCTTTGGGGGGACGAATCACTTTTTCCAGATTTTCCAGGTTCGTGTTAAAAAGCAACGTGCCATGATGCATCACCCGGTTTTTCAACACATGGGCCGAGTTGCCCGAGAATTTTTTTCCCTTGATAACAAGATTGTTTTTCCCTTCAAAATCGGCATGGATGTTCAGTGTCCGCAGGAACTCCATCACGGGAGTCGAGAATCTTTTAAAGTCGATAAGTCGTTCGCGGTTGGGCTCTGTTTTAATCAGCGTGTAATTCAGGTTACCCAAATCGTGATAAACAGTACCGCCACCCGACACCCGTCGAATCACAGGAATTTGGTTTTGACGTGTGTATCTCATATTTACCTCGGCCACCATGTTTTGATGCTTTCCAACAATCACCGCCGGTGAACATTGCCACAACATCAATACATCATCATCAAAGTGCTGCAGCACATACTCTTCAGCAGCAATGTTAAAAAAGGGATTGGTTTCAGGTCGGTGAATAAATATCATGGTGTTCGCTCATGGTTAACATAAATAAATTACTTAGCGAAAGTAAATAACTATCTCATATTATCGTAACTTTGGATGCTTCAACCGCAAAGAAAAGTCAAAAACTGTTAATCCTCCCGAAGAAGCAGCTGTTGAATTGGATAAAGACATCCAAACGTTAACCAAACTGATAAACTTATTATAAACCAACGCCTTACACCAAAAGCACTAATTACCCGTTATTTAACTAAAAAATCCTCCCAAATCCACGTTTCCCCCAGAGATAATTATCCCCACCTTTTTATCTTTCACATCAATCTTTTCTTCTAAAACGGCAGCAAACGGCACGGCTGACGAGGGCTCGACGATGATTTTCATCCGTTCCCAAATAAGTTTCATGGCTTGTTTGATAGCACTTTCCGAAACGGTGACAACATCTACCACTCCCTTTTTTATTATTTCAAAATTGAGCACGCCCAACGAGGTAAGCAACCCGTCGGCCATGGTTTGAGGGCTTTCGGAAGGAATAATGTATCCAGCCTTGAAAGAGCGATAAGCATCGTCAGCGCCGGCCGGTTCGCAGGCAATCACCTCGGTTTGGGTAGAAAAATATTTTGCCGCCAGGGCTGTTCCTGCCAACAACCCGCCACCGCCAACAGGTGCCAGCAGCACATCTATTTGGGGATACTCTTCCAAAAGTTCTTTGGCAGCCGTGGCTTGTCCTGCCACAATCTCAAACTTATCAT
>JANTGU010000392.1 GCA_024762735.1 Bacteroidales bacterium
TATGAAATTTTCAAACATAAAGAGAAAATAAAGGCTATCGGAAAGCTGTCGGACGAAGAGTTTCTTGAAACTTATAGCTTAATAACAAAAAACATAACTATTCTCAACCATTCCATTATACCAACTGATATTTATAGAAATGCTGAAACTATTTGCCAGAACATTGACATTGATGACACCATTTTTGTTGCTGTTTCAGACTTTACGAAAGGAATTTTATGGACTGGTGACTTAAAACTGCTAAATGGACTGACTAAAAAGGGTTTTAAGAATTTAATAATAACCGATGATTTATATCAAATATTTCTGACTAGAGAAAGCCGGAAATAAAAAAACTGGTGGTGACAGCAAATTTTACACCATAGCCTGTTTGCTGTTTTGTTAGAAAAATTAGTGAAAAATTATCCATTTGAAACAATAAACAAAACACGATGTAAAAACGGCTAAGGTGCATATTTGTAAACCGATGGCCAATGGGTGTTTGATCATGTGTATTGTAATATAGTTAATGGAGCACTCATGATGGTTTAAAGAAAGGGGTGTGCAGAAAAATTGATATTGTTTTGGCATAATTTTCATAGCTTTTCCAGCGCTCGGCCCCTGAGCTTGTCGAAGGGTGCCGAAGGGTGTCGAAAAGTCCCAAAAGGTGCCAAAGGAGAATCAAAAATTGCCCGCCCGAACGTCCGCCTGACCACATTCGGGCAGGTACCGTCTGGTACGCCCGCCCGACTGAACGTCGTTCGGGCGGGTGCAGGTGACAAAACACAAAAGAAAGAAATACAAAGGAATTCAAAATCATATACATATGAAAAAATTAGTCTTTATCACCGGAGCCACCAGCGGAATAGGCCTGGCTTGTGCCAAAAAATTTGCCGCGGATGGCAACAATCTGATTCTTACCGGCCGTCGTGCAGAACGGTTGCAGGAAATCTCGGCATCATTGCAAAAAGAGTTTGATGTCAATGTAAAAACAATTCAAATGGATGTCCGAGATAAGGCGGACGTGTTTTCCGCTGTGGATGACCTGCCCGATGCATGGCAAAACATTGACGTGCTCATCAACAATGCTGGTTTGGCGGTAGGGTTGGGCACCATTCAGGAAGGAGAAATCGACGACTGGGAGCGAATGATTGACACCAACGTGAAAGGATTGCTCTACGTTTCCAGGGCAATACTTCCCGGAATGGTAGCCCGGAAAAGCGGCCATGTGATTAATATAGGCTCCATTGCAGGCAAAGAGGTTTATCCTAACGGAAATGTTTATTGTGCTACCAAATTTGCCGTCGATGCCCTTACCAAAGCCATTCGTATTGATGCAGTTCAGGCTGGTATTAAGGTAACTCAGATTGCGCCCGGTGCTGTTGAAACCGAGTTTTCCATCGTACGTTTTAAAGGCGATAAAGAAAAAGCAGACAGCGTGTATAAAGGTTTCGAGCCGCTGCATCCGGAGGATATTGCTGACTCGGTGTTTTATGTTACCACCCTCCCTCCTCATGTAAACATCAACGATTTGTTGATTATGCCCACGGCACAGGCGAGTGCTACGATTTTGCATAAAAAATAAGTGGGCAGCATGAACTTGCAGAAAAACTCGCGAAACAGATACACGTCAGCCTTTATAAGCCTGATCTTCCTCTTCTTCATGTGGGGGTTTATGACGGTGCTGAACGATATTTTGATTCCCTATTTAAAAGATGCCTTCGAGCTGAATCATACCCGGGCCATGTTGGTTCAGTTTGCCTTTTTTACAGCCTACTTCGTGGGGTCGCTCGTCTATTTTATAGTCTCTTTTACCCGGGGCGATCCCATTAACAAAATGGGGTATAAAAAAGGAATCATCATCGGGTTGCTCATTGCTGCTTTGGGTGCATTGCTGTTTTTTCCCGCGGCACAGTTTCACCTGTACACTTTCTTTCTGGCGGCGCTGTTTGTCATGGGGCTCGGATTTACTTTGTTGCAAATTGCCGCGAATCCTTATGTGGCCATTCTGGGGCCTGAAAAGTCAGCTTCGGCACGCCTTAACCTGGCGCAGGGTTTTAATTCGTTGGGAACCACCATCGGGCCTGTTATTGGCGGCTACCTGATCTTTACCTTTTTTAAAGATGCCGAAGGATCTGATGCCGTTAAAATACCTTATCTTGTTTTTAGTGCCCTCTTTTTGCTGATGGCGGTCTATATATATTTCACGCCTTTACCCCGATTTACCCACGGGGAAGATGAAAAAATCGGCTTCGGTGCCTTACAGTACCGGCAGCTTCAGTTCGGGATGGTGGCTATTTTTATGTACGTGGGGGGTGAAGTAAGCATCGGGAGTATGATGATTAGTTACCTGGGACTGCCTGATATAGGAGGGTTGTCGGAGATGGATGCCAGCAAACTGGTGGCCTTTTACTGGGGAGGTCAAATGATTGGCCGCTTCCTGGGGGCGGTATCGTTGAGTAATATTAAAAGCAAACTACTGAAGTATTTGTACATGGTCAGCATTGCCGTGTTGTCTTTTGTTGTGATTGGCTTGCTGGATGGTTTTGATATCGCCTTGATTTACGGTGGATTCCTTGTTTTAAACTTGCTTGCTTTCGCCATGGGTAAATCGTTAACCCACCGCACATTGTTCGTGTTTTCTTTGGTGAATATGGGTTTGTTGACGGTGGCGCTTTTCAGTACAGGAGCCATGGCCATGTGGAGTGTTATCGCTATCGGTTTGTTTAAC
>JANTGU010000393.1 GCA_024762735.1 Bacteroidales bacterium
CGACTGGTATCCCGTGCTGTTATTATTATCGGCATCGATATAGTATTCGGTATCATCACCCATGTTTTCGCCGGCAATCATAAAATAGAGCGAATCGCTGTTGTTCCAGGCTTTCAGCGTGCGTGCGTTTTGATTGGCATCGTGATAAACCACAGGAAAGCTATTCCACTCTTCATTATTGCCATCTATAATGATTTCATGATTGCCTGATACCTGCTTATCTTTTTGCACAAAGAAATGGCTTCCGCTGTAGCTGCCTGTTCCGGTACCGGCAATGTTTATTTCGTGATGAAGATTGTTGTATCCGGTAGCTTCTTCCCAAACATCGTCGTTAGCAAGACGCACCGAATAAGAAGGATTGTCCTTTAAGGTTGGATGGGCATCGGTAATGGCCAGAAACATACTATAATTTCCCTCTGGCATTTGTTCGGGCAGGCCGAAACTCAAATCAAGTTTAATGGTGTCGCTGAAAGGCCAGAAACGCAAATCACCTGGCACCTCCGCTATGTATTCTTTACCCGTGGAGTTGTTTCGCAACAAAACATCAACATCCATGGGGTTTACCGGGTTGGCAAAGCCTTCATTCAGGAGGTTTATTTTTACAATCACGGCTCCCTCGGGATTGGAGGTCGTACTGTATTCGCCATCAATCATCCGAAATCGATAGCCCAGTTTTTTTTGAATGGTTGGATAGCAACCTTCATCAATCCAGTCACCAATAACTCCCTGGTGATAATCACGATTCAGGTAGCTCCAATGAAATCGTTTTAATTCTTTCAAGGCGTTTTCGCAGTGTGAGTATTGACTCTGTCCGCAGGTTTCACCGCCTATGACCGTGTATTTTGTATCCTCGGCAAGATAGGGTTTCTGAACAGCAGTATCGGTATAGGTTCCCACGTCGGAAAGGCTGGCCAGAAAGCAGTCGTTGTGATGAGAGATACGGGCAACGGGCGAATCTGTGTAGGCCTCGTCGATGGTAACGGGATTGTAGCTCTCTTCGTTCAATAAATGTTTTTTATAATTGGGTGTGCGCACGTTCACCATGGTTTCAGGTGGCAGTGCACTCAATAACGAATCGACCAAGGTACGGCGGTCAATCCAGTTTTGCTCGGTAATATTCCCCGGGCTGGCCGAAAAATAATCGGTATAGTACCATTCACCCCAGGCGCCGATAAATCCGGCCTGAAAGGTAAAAATCACGTCGCTGTTTTGGCGAAGGATGGGCTCCAGTTGCTTGATGTGCATCAGCACGATATTAAGCGGGGCATCGTTGTACGGTTTTGAGGTTTTAGCCGTGTAACGAAACCGTAGAATGGCTTTCAATCCGGCATCACGCAAGTTGTTTAGGTCTTGTTGAATATTCCATAAATACCACACCGGAATTTTCGTGTCTCTAAATTCATCGATATGATATTCACGCAGCACCAGGGTAATTCCCTCGGCCGGATAGGTGGCAATGGTACCCGGTTCTAACTGGTCATCGGCATGGTAAAAGCCCCTCCCCGGATTGGGAAAATTGAACTCGTCAGCAGCATAATCAACATGGGCTGTATTTTGTGCTGAGATACCATGAAAAAGAAAAAAAGCAAGCAGGAGAAAAAGCCATTGCCTCATAATACTCTTTTTTAATACAAAGATAAATAGAGAGGTCACCGGAAAAACCCGGCAACCTCTCATTGAAATAAATTACCCTAATAATTATTTCATTTCAAAGGTAAAGTAGCTTTGGTGCGCTCCACCTTCTTGCGTAGCATCAGGAGCAAAGCCAACTTCTGCCCAATCGGAGTTACTGATAAATGCACCAAACGAAACCATATCGGCATTCAAGGCACCATCACCAACATTTGCTCTGCTAAACCCAAGTTCAACAGCTACATTGTTGCCAACTTGTTTCATGGTTCCAATAACAATAGATCCTGCAGGAAGCTGTTTTTCATCCCAATTCCAATCTTCCTCACCAGGTGCTCCAATATAGTTAAAAGCTCCAGGAACAACTGCTTCATCAGTAATAGGAGCTATTTCTACAAGATAGTCGGCGCCGGAGGCAGGCCACAGGTAAGATTTGAACCCAGTGGTACTATCGTTATCAAAGTCCATGAAAACATCGTACTGGAATTCATCTGTTAAATTACCTTCAAATTCAACGTAAGCATAAACAAAATCGGCATCATACTCATATTTTGCCGAAACAACAGCACCGGCATTGTCGCCCAAAGGCACTACAAACTGCGCTTCTGTTACTGCATCCCAGTCGTCCAGGGTACCGTCGTCCAATTTAATTCTACCTTTACGGTCAACGGCAATCTTTGTTGAAACATCATGAGTTCCACCATTTTGGTCGGTAACGACTAATTTAACGGTGTATTCACCTTTTGAGGCGTAGGTATGAACCGGGTCTTTTTCCGTAGAGGTTTCGGTATCACCAAAATCCCATGCATAAGTTACGGGAGGGGTAACATCCGACTCGTTGGTAAAGGTAACGGTTAAACCGTCAGCCACGAACGAAAACAGGGCATCACCGGTAATGGTTGGTGGTGTGTCCTCTTTTTTACAGCCGGTAAAAACGATGGCTGTAATCAGCATAAAAACTGCTGCTAAACTTGCAAAACTTGTCTTTTTCATAATAAAAAATTTTGGTTAAAAAAATAAATAATAAATCTATGGATTTTGTACACATAAATCGTTAGCTAATATTTCATCCGCAG
>JANTGU010000394.1 GCA_024762735.1 Bacteroidales bacterium
CTCGCGACGTATATTTATCGAGCTCGCTCACGTTGACAGACGGTGCGGTGACCGCTTCCTGTATGATTTGGTTCAGATAAAGGTACCCGGAAACGGGAAGCACCAATATTAAAAACAGGATGGTTGCCTTTAAAAGTTTCGATCGGGTTTTGACCACAGTGATCAGTGCAAAAATAAATAAGGTGGCCAAAATGGCCGTGATGCCGGTAATGGATTCAAGAATGACGAGAAACGACAGGAAAATAATTATACCCAGCACAAAAGCTGTTTTCTGCAACTTACTGTAAAGCGGCTCTTTAAAGACAAACCAAAGCAACACGAAAATACCAAAAGCGATGTTTAAGCTAAAACGGATAGGATTAATAAAGGGAGATAATTCTCGCACATCTAAAAAATCGCCATTAAAAAAAAGATAAAACCCGATGGTTACACCGGCAAAAACAGCTGCCAGGTACCACAGCAAAACCTGCTTAAACTCAGTGTCAGAGATTTTAGGCATGCTCCCGAAAACTAACGGGAACAGCAGCAAAGGTAGTTTGATGCGCAGGCTGGTGGCGGCAAAATTAAAGTTGGAAGTATAGAGGAGTCCAAGGAGGTAAAGCAAATAAACGGAAGCAATAATCACTGCCGGCCGGTTGCGATAAAAAAGTTTCGTTTTTTCAATGGCGTTGTGCCTGATGGTATTGGCAATGTACTCCAAAGTATGCCAAACAGCCTCGGCAAGATTACCCTGCTTAAAAAACCGAAACACAATCCGAAACGAGAATCCGGATAAAATCCACAACAATGCCAGCGAAATTGCAAACATACTTTGGGTGTATTTTGACAACGGCAGGCTCATGGCAATAAGCGCTATGTTTACCACGTAAACCGTGTGATGAAAGTCGGATCGGTATTTTACCTGGGTTGCCAAATTGATGCTTTAAAATTATTTTTCCTGGGTAGATGCATCGCCGTCCCCACTTAAAATGGAATGGTATTCATCGGCATCATGAAGAATTTCGATGGCTTTGGCTATTTCCGGGTCATCGATTAACGATGATTGAGCTTTTCCTTTTTGATAATAGTAGCGCGTTACAATTTCGATGCGCAACAACTGCTTAATCTCCTCTTTATTTTTGTCGAGATCCTTCTTTTTCTCTTCTTTGACTTCTTTCTCGAGCAGTTGGATAGTTGAGTCAATGGCCTCATCATAGGCTTCACGCTCGGCACTTTCTTTTAGCCTCTTGATTACTGATTCGGTTTCGGTTTTGTAATCAAACTTATCTCCCACAAAATTTTTAAAGGCCTCAAACAAGGAGTCGCTTACCGTGAAAGAACCGGAACCTGAAATAGAATCGTGCCGGCTTCTGTAAAGGTTCGCGAACTTAAAAATGTAGTTTTGCGCGTACAAATCACCCGTAACCTGGTTGAACCTTTGGTTGTCCATGGTGATATCGGGTTCGATTCCGCCCCCGTCGTACACCGTTCGACCCCCATTGGTTTTAAAAGCACTGATTAGCGAATCAGGTACCTTCGACGGGCCATCGCCTTGTTGACGGTCGAAATAGTTAATGGCCTGGATGCATCTCCCGCTGGGGATATAGTACTTGGCAATGGTAACCTTGAGCTTGGAGTTATAGGAAATGGGAAGCACATTCTGAACAAGTCCTTTTCCAAAAGTTCTGCTGCCGATAATTACGCCGCGGTCATAATCCTGCATCGAACCCGAAACAATTTCAGAAGCAGAAGCCGTGTTGCCATCTACTAAAACAACCAGCGGAATTTTAGAATCCAGGGCAGGGAGCTGAGTACTGTAGGAGTGGGTGTTCGCCTTGATTTTTCCCTTGGTTTTAACAATCAGCTTGTTTTTCGGAATCCAGATATTGGCAATTTTAACAGCTTCGTTCAACAGCCCGCCACCATTGGATCGTAAATCGAATACAACCCCTTTTAAATCCTTGTGTTCTTTTTTAAGTGCCAGGAAAGCATTTTTAACATCGTTACCGGCATTTTGGCTAAACTGAATCAGCGAGATGTAGCCAATATCCTTCGATATCATACCGTAATAAGGCACATTGGGGATTTTTACTTTTTCGCGCTCGATGGTGTAGGTGGTGTCGGTGTCGGAAGCAAAATGACGCACGGTCACCTGAACCGTGGTGCCTGGGGTACCTTTCAGTTTTTCGCTAACGGCTGAAGTGGTTTTACCCCGTGCCGAATCACCATCAATGGCACGAATTTCATCCCCGGCCTGCAGTCCCGCTTTTTGAGCCGGAAACCCTTCGTAAGGTTCCGATACAACCACCCAGTCATCCTGTTTTTGTATCATGGCTCCAATGCCGCCATACTCCCCTTTCGACATTAACTCGTAGTCCTCCATTTTCGATTCGGGAATATACACGGTATAGGGATCCAGGTTTTTTAGCATGGCATCAATGGCATCCTGGTTCAGGTTACCCGGGTTGATGTTGTCAGCATAATTCAAATTGAGCTGGCGCATGATGTCGCCGTAAATCTCCAGGTTTTTCGATATCTCGAAATTATTCTCTTCCTGCGCGATAATACTTCCCGATACTAATAACACGGCAAGTAAAAAGGTCATCTTCAGAAATCTCATAGCACTATTTAATATTTTTATATCTATTTATATTTAGGGAACGGGGTCATAACCACTTCCACCCCAGGGGTTACACGAGGCAATGCGTTTGATGGCCATCCATCC
>JANTGU010000395.1 GCA_024762735.1 Bacteroidales bacterium
TTCTGCTTTGTGCTGCTTTTTTGTCCATGGCAGTTATGGCTCAACATGCTGTCAAAGGTACGCCTTCTGCGGTAACCCATCGTCTCCCGGCACCGGAAAGCATAGTTTTTTACAGCGATACCGTTCATCTTCAAAGTGCAGGTGATAAAGCAGGTGAGATGGTTCCATTGCAGGCCGGTGTTGCTTTTCCGGTGGATAATCAAATGATTTTTGCCAAGGGTATCCAAAGCACCCTTTCACCTCACCACTATGTTTGGCGCGTAGAGATTGAAGTATCGTCGGCCAAAGCGTTAACGCTTTATTTTAGGAACTTCAACCTCTCTCCCGGTGATGAGCTTTTTGTTTACTCCCCGGATAAAACACAAACGATGGGTGCTTTTACCAATCTGAATAACGACTCCTATTTTGCCAGCGGCCTATTGGATAACAACGCGGTCATTATCGAGCTGAATAGCACACAAGAAGTAAAACGGCTACCCTTTGAACTGTATCAGGTTGGTGTGGTGATGCAAAAGGAAAGAGGATTTGGTGATGCCGGGTCGTGTGAAGTGCCTGTCAATTGTGCCGAGGGGGCGGAGTGGCAACACCAAAAGCGGGGTGTGGCAAGGATATTGGTAAAACAGGCCAACGCTCTTTTTTGGTGTTCCGGGTCGCTGGTTAACAACACTAAAAATGATGGCAAACCTTATTTTCTAACCGCCAACCATTGTGGTATGGGATCCACCGCCGCCGATTACAACCAGTGGCTTTTTGATTTCGATTACGAATCATCCAACTGCGATCGCCCTTCCTCAGACCCCGAGAAATTTACCTTTGCAGGGGCTCAACTTATTGCCAACGGGGCTACGCCACGTACTGCCAGCTCCGACTTTAAACTTCTTCTGCTGAATGAAAATATCCCCGATGAGTATCACATGTTTTTCAACGGTTGGGACAGAAGTGGCGACATTCCGCAGCAAGGAGTGGTTATTCATCACCCTGCCGGTGATATCAAGTTTATTTCGACCTATACCGTACCTGCCATCTCTTCCTTCTATTATGGCTCCGAAAGTAGTGCGGGTCCATTCTGGAAAGTCTATTGGAGCGAAACGGAAAACGGCCATGGCGTTACCGAAGGGGGTTCGTCGGGTTCACCGCTGTTTAACGAGGAGCGGCTTATCGTAGGTGCTTTAACAGGAGGTAACTCCTCGTGCAACCAAACTTCAGAATCAGATTACTTTGGAAAATTTAGCACTTCATGGGACAGCAACGGAACCGGCTCTGCCAACCAATTGGCACCCTGGCTTGACCCTGATAACACGGGCGTAACAAAATTGGAGGGCTATTTTAAAGGCAGCAATGTTGTGATCGCCGATTTTAACAGCAACATCACTAAAATCATTCAAGGCAGTTATGTTTCGTTTAACAACCTCTCGGAGGGAAACATATCAAACTATCGCTGGGAATTTGAAGGGGGCGATCCGGCAACGTCACAAGAAAAAGAACCGGGTTTAATTTATTACGATAAGCCGGGAACCTACGGGGTCAAACTGGTTGCCTCCTCTATTGACAACACGGATTCGATTGTCCGAAGCAATTACATTACGGTGATTGGAAACATTTATCCCAATCCTTACATAATAGGTAGCGGCATCCACCATAATATCCATATATTAACCGGTGACACGCCGCTGGGTGACGCTGAAGTTAGTGTTTACGATATTACCGGCCGATTTGTTCAACAAGTCATTCCCCGAATAGGCAACCACGAAATTACCGTGAATCCTGATAACCTGCAAGCAGGGACCTACCTGATCTCCACCCTCGTTGATGGCAAAAAAACCATTTACAAAGTGGTGGTCATCAGCAACCATAAGAATTAGGAGATTTATGATATCAAAATAGCGAATGTAGATTTTAGAAGTATGACTGATTGCTATTTTTCAGCCATAACAACATAATACTTCCAAAGTCCTTTTTGAAGTGCCTTGTATTGATAGTAGCCACATTTGTAATGGGTTTTTGCAAAAGGCGATACGTTGGGATGGGTAAGGTTATACAGCTCGGATGGAATGGCACCAAGCAGCGAAGCAACATACATCCGGCGGGCACTTTTGGCTATTTTATCGGTGTAGTCAAGGATATTCATCTTGCGAAAGCCATTTTGATCCAGCTTGCTCATAAAGGCCTCCCGGCTATCAAAATTGGAGATCCCCCAGGTGGCACCCCATTTTTTCACCCAATCATGTTTGTCAACCTGATCCTTGTCGGTTTGAAAGAAATCACTCAAAATCAGTCGCCCGCCCTTTTTCAACACCCTGCAGGCTTCTTTAATAAAAAGATTTTTGTCAGGTACCGACGACACGCTTTCGCAAGCCCACACCACATCAAACGACTCATCTGCGAAAGTGGTTTGGGTGTAATCCATCAACTGAAAGTCAACTTTGTCTGTCAGGTTCTTTTCGGCAGCACTTTGTCTGGCCAGCGCTATTTGTTTTTCGCTGAGCGTGATGCCTGTAACACGAGCCTTTTGGGTTTCGGCCAAAAACATGGCTGCGCCTCCCACGCCGCAGCCTGCATCCAACACCCTGTCCGATTCCGAAATCCCGGCCAATGATGCCAGCACCCGGTTGGTATTTACCAGCGACTCGTCAAAAGTTTTAATGCCTTCCTCCCAAATTCCATAATGCAACGAAAGGTTGTTTTTTAGATTCCACCAT
>JANTGU010000396.1 GCA_024762735.1 Bacteroidales bacterium
TTCCCAATACTTACCCCAGGTGATGTTTGTCCAGATTCTTTCGTGCAGGTAATACAAGATTAATTTGGCAACCACATCCACACTGGTAATAATGGAAGCTGTTTGCAGCACTTCATTATCAGTTTTGTCGGTGTATTGTTTAAATATGATGAAGCTAATTAAAAAAGTAGCCCCCGATGCAATGAGTCGCCAGCTAATGGCTTTCAATATACTTCGTAAAGGGTTGTCTTTGTTAATTTTGTTTACCTTTTCTTTTGCCATAATTGGGTGCTAAATCCTTTTACAATATTACGAAACAATTGGCTAACAGACTCCATTTTTAAAAATATTTATCTATTTTTTTTAAAAACTCATCATGGATTTTGTAGTTCGAGGCAATGATTGTTTTTCCGAACAGGAAGTCGTGTCCTCCATCAAAATCCGTAACATCACCTCCGGCCTGTTTTACAATGATGGTGCCTGCTGCTACATCCCAGGGATTCAGGCCATATTCGTAGAACAGGTCGTATCGTCCTGCTGCCACGTAAGCCAGGTCAACCGCAGCCGACCCCAGTCGCCTTACGCCATGGCTCGATTTCATAAGATCTTTAAAAAGTTCCAGATAGGGGTCCAGCAAGGAATAGTCGTAATAAGGAAAACCGGTAGCAATGAGGGAGCTGTTCAAATCGGGCTTTGCCGACACCGATATTTCCCGGCCGTTTAAAAAGGCAGGGCCTCCCTTCCAGGCATAAAAGGCCTCTTTCAAGTTGATTTCGTACACCACGCCCAGGATCACCTCGTTTTTGTCGGCCAGCGCGATGGAGATGGAAAACAGGGGTACGCCGTGAATAAAGTTAGTGGTACCGTCCAGCGGGTCAACAATCCAGTTGTAGCGGTCGGCTTTTTCGAGATTGGGGTCTTCTTCGGCAATAAATCCTGCATCGGGTACTATTTTTCGAAGTTCCTGCACCAACATTTTTTCAGCAGTTTTATCCACGTACGAAACAAAGTCGTGGAGTCCTTTTACCTCGATGTCTTTATCCGAGAATTTTGAGGATTCCTGTGCTATAAATTCCCCCACATCCCTGGCAAGGTTTACTACTTGTTTGGTTATGACATCCAGCTTCATCTGTGATAATTTTGTATTTCATTCTTTTGTGTTTTGTCACAATTTTTTCATGCTGCGCGAAAAAAATTTCGCCAAAACAGGTTCTATTTTTTTATACCCGGGGCTTCACCCCGGGCTATTTATATTCGACCCCTGCGGGGTCGGAGTAGTATTCTTCTATGTGTCTTTAGACAGTCAAGTGGTCCATATTATTTTCAGGTTTTACTTTGTTGATACATTGATCCTAATGGGATGCTTTTAAGGCGTTAAGCTTTTTGTGCTTGCTTTCGGAGGATAACAAACATGATCAATCCCGATAAAAATAAAATGGGCGAAATAATTTCAGCTTGTGTAATTTCCAGGCTTCCTATATGATAAACGTTGTTCACCCGTATCAATTCGATTAAAAACCGTTCGGTGCCGTTAAACATCAGGTAGATGGCAAACAGCATGCCCGGTATGTTAAGGCGTTTGCGCAAATACCACAAGATGGCAAAGATGAGGAGTGCCATGGTGGTTTCGTAAATGGGTGTTGGGAAAACCGCTTCTGCCAGCTGATAACAGTGGGGTCCGGTGCAACCCGGTATTTTTACCCCGTGGTTGATGATGTTGTGCGGATAGTTGTACGCCCATGCCCAGTCAGGGAGGAAGGAGAGCCAGCCCGGTTTTTGCAGATGGTTTACAATGCCCCAGTCGCCATCACCGGCTACCTGACAGCCAATGCGGCCAATGCCATAAGCTAAAATAAGGCCGGGAGCGGTTACATCGCCCAGCACTTTCCATGGGATGCCGTTTTTTTGCCCAAAGTAAATCAGGGCAATGGCCGCCGTTATCAATCCCCCGTAAAAGGTGAGGCCGCTAAAGGAGAGGGTGGTGCCGATGGGGTCTTTCAAAAACTCGTCAAAGTTTTCCAGTTGATCGAAAAGCTTGGCTCCAATCAGGCCAAAAATAACCGCGATAAAAATTATTTGCCACAACAAATCTTTGGGGTGTATGGTTACTTCTTTCCATATTGGCGGTTTTACTTCTTTCCGCTTTTTGTCGTAGTAGTTCCATCCCGTGAGCAGGGCCGCGCCGAGAAAGCCAAACAACCAACTGCCTTCACCGGAAAAAATAAAGTCCTGTGGATTGTTGGCAAAGGTGTTGTAGTCGGTAAAAATACCTGCCAGCTTAAACAGCACGAACAAGGAAATCAGGAAAGTGGTGACCAGCTCGCTGAGGGTGGCCGGTTTGCCCTGCTGAATTTTTTTTGTCCTTGCTTTCAGGATGCCTTCTTTTTCTTTTCTTTCCAGCTCTTTATAGAGCGTCCATCCTGAAAACAGAAAGGCCAGCGCCAGGAAAAAGCCATAGCTTTGAATGGGCAGGTTGATGTTGGTTCCAAACCAATCGTTGATTAAATCGCTGATTTTCGGGTACATGGCGTTGTTGTTAATGTTAGGGTAAAAGTAGTAAAAAAGTGGTTTGGAAAGAGGGTAGGTAACGGTAAGATAAATTCACCTGCTTGCTTTTGCTTATTACTCCCTCACTACCTTCACACTCCCCACTTCATTGCCCTCAACCCGCAGCACCACCACGTAGATGCCTGCAGGCAGCAGGTTACCGCTGTTATCG
>JANTGU010000397.1 GCA_024762735.1 Bacteroidales bacterium
CCAAAACATGCTGAGAAAGTCGGTCGTGGAGTAGTAACACCCAATTCTGTTCCAGCCAATTTGGCTGTAAACCCGGAAAGAAAATGATATTTTGTTTGCTCGGGTGTCAGTTTCGAAACCGGTGGCATCACGCCAAAAGCGTCAGCAGTCAGGAAAATAACCTTTGTTGCAGGACCGGCTTTTGAAACAGGCTTCACAATATTATCGATGTGATAAATAGGATAGGAAACACGTGTGTTCATTGTGATTGAACTGTCTGTAAAATCAATCACGCCGTTTTCATCCGTTTTCACATTTTCAAGCAAAGCATCGCGCCGGATGGCATTGTAAATGTCGGGTTCGCTTTCTTTATCAAGGTCGATGGTTTTTGCGTAGCAGCCCCCTTCAAAGTTGAAGATGCCGTCATCATCCCAGCCATGTTCGTCATCACCAATTAAGGCGCGCTTGGGGTCAGTTGACAAGGTTGTTTTTCCGGTTCCTGAAAGGCCAAAGAAAATAGCGGTGTCACCATCTTTACCCACGTTGGCTGAGCAGTGCATGGCTGCCATTCCTTTTAGCGGCAGGTAATAATTCATGATGGAAAAGATACCTTTTTTCATTTCTCCGCCGTACCAGCTACCGCCAACAACCGCACGTCCTTCGGTGAGGTTAAAAGCCACAAAGTTTTCGGAGTTAAATGGAACGCCATCGGCACGTTTCATGCTTTTCCAGTCAGGATTGACAGTTTTTGCTGCGTTCAGCATGATGAAACCGGGTGTGAAATTTTCAAGTTCTTCTTCTGATGGGCGGACAAACATGTTTTTGACGAAATGTGCTTGCCAGGCTACTTCCATTACAAAGCGAACGGGAATCCGTGAGTCTTTGTTGGCACCGGCAAATCCGTCAACAACATAAAGCTTTTTACCCGAAAGTTGTTGAGCCCCCATAGCGTACAACTTTTTCCAGGTAGGGTCGTCAATGGGTTTATTGTCAGATGATTTGGCTTGTTCGGCCCACCACACGGTGTCTTTGGTCTTGTCATCAAGCACAATGTATTTGTCCTTGGGTGAACGGCCTGTAAAAATACCTGTCAGTACATTCACAGTGTCCAGGTTTGTCAACACACCTTTTTCGTAACCTTCCAAATTGGGATCCATCTCGTCTTTGAAAAGTTGTTCATAAGAAGGGTTGTAGATAATCTCTTTAACATCAGTAATGCCATAACCGGCAAGGTCATTTTTGATTTTTTTTAAATCTCGTGACATAAATAATTATTTTGGTTAAAAGAATGAAATTGCTTAAAAAAGGATGCAAGTTACATATTTATAAAACACCGATATAAAAAAAGCCATCCTAATTTTTAACGGATGGCTTTTTTTAGAATTAATACAAACTGGAAGTTGCTAGCTGTTAGGTGTTGTGGGTTAGGTGTTAAGGGTTAAAAGTTAAGGGTTTGAGTTAAGTTGTTCATTACCCCCCAACCATCAAACCATCAAACCATCAAACCATCTAACAGTCTTATTTATGCTTCCGCTTCCAACTGCGTTTGTTTATAATGGTGGCTTGTGCTGCCGCGAGGCGTGCAATCGGCACACGATACGGTGAGCAGCTCACGTATTGAAGTCCGGCACGGTGGCAGAATTCAATGGAACTTGGGTCGCCGCCATGTTCACCACAGATTCCCAGCTTGATTTTTTTGCGGGTTTTGCGACCCTTTTTCACGGCAGTTTTAACCAATTGCCCAACACCTTCCTGATCCAGTTGTTGGAAAGGATCGTTTTTAAGGATGCCTTTTTCCAGATAAATGGGGAGGAATTTCCCGGCATCGTCACGGGAATAACCAAAAGTCATCTGTGTAAGGTCGTTGGTTCCGAATGAGAAAAACTCTGCTGATTCGGCAATTTTATCAGCCATCAGTGCTGCCCGGGGTATTTCAATCATCGTACCTACCAGGTAATCAATAGAATCGCCTCTTTCTTCAAACACCTTTTCGATGGTTCCACGAACAATGTCTTCCTGCATCTTCATCTCATTATAAGTTCCTGTTAAAGGAATCATGATTTCGGGATGTGCTTTGATTTTACGCTTTTTAAGATTCAATGCAGCTTCGATAATCGCACGGCTCTGCATCTCGGTAATTTCCGGGTAGGTATTTCCCAAGCGGCAACCACGGTGTCCCAACATGGGGTTGAATTCAGAAAGCTCTTCCACTTTCTCTTGAATTGTTGCCAGGCTAACACCCATTACTTCGGCCATTTCTTTTTGGCCTTTGGTGTCGTGTGGTACAAATTCGTGTAAGGGTGGGTCGAGCAAACGAACCGTTACGGGCAGGTCGTGCATGGCTTCAAAAATACCCTCAAAGTCTTTCCGTTGGATGGGCAGGAGTTTGGCCAGTGCTTCACGACGTCCTTCTACGCCATCGGCAAGAATCATTTCGCGCATGGCGATGATTTTATCGTCACCAAAAAACATGTGTTCGGTACGGGTCAGCCCGATACCTTTGGCACCGAAGTCGCGGGCAACTTTTGAATCGAATGGGGTGTCGGCATTGGTACGGACATACATCCTGGATTTTTTGTCAGACAGTTTCATCAATTTGCCAAAGTCGCCACTCATTTCCGGGTTAGCAGTTTTTAACATGCCATCGTAAACTTCTCCGGTAGAACCGTTCAATGAAACAAAGTCACCTTCCTTGTATTTATGGCCATCCATTTCGAG
>JANTGU010000398.1 GCA_024762735.1 Bacteroidales bacterium
CAACCTTGATAAAGAAGGGAATGGATACCCCGGTGCACCACAAAATCGTGAATTGATGTTTGAGGTCAAGCGACAAGTTTCCATGCCTGATAATGTGTTGGTAAACGGCAACTCGCTGACAAGAACCGAAAACGAAGACGATTTCCTGTCCACCCGGGCAGCATGGTATTACAGCTACAGCCAGCAGCTATTGCAATTTCATTTTAACTGGAACGGAACCGGGACCGAGATTTTTATCGACGGCTCCGTGGGTATTGATGAAAACGGTGACACACCTTCAATCGAGTTTGTACTGCACGATCCCTATCCTAACCCCTTTTCTGATGTGGTTTCGATGGATGTGGATGTAGCCCACACGGGAGATTATCAACTAAAAATAGTTGACACCTATGGACGTTCCATTTTTAAACATACGCTGCACGTGGCTACTCCCGGCCGAAAAACGATTACATGGAATGGCAACAACAACCAGCACCAACCGTTAACCTCCCAAACCTTCCTGATGATTTTGCAGGACAGCCATGGAAAATCATTATTTAAAAAAGTGGTTTTGTTACGATAAATAATCGTTAACCGGTTTGGTTTGATGACATTAGTAAACCAACCCGTCGAATTGTTAAAAACTACTTGTTTTTTACCTCCATTCAAAAGGCCGGGTCGCGTTTCTTTTTCTACTTTTGTCGCATGGATGAAACAGAAAAAGTGGTGCTGCTATTGGGTTCAAACATTGAACCTCGTAAACAATACCTCGAAGAGGCTCTGTCACTTTTAGAAAAGAAGCTGGGTAAAGCTTCCGTTGTTTCAAATATTTACGAATCAGAGCCTTGGGGCTTTGAGGCAACGACTTCGTTTTATAACAGGGTTGTTGTTTTTAAAACGGGTAAACTGCCGGAAACGGTATTAAACATCTGCTTGCAAACGGAAGAACTGTTGGGAAGAGAAAGAAGTGAAGCGGAAGGTTACACTTCCAGAACCATCGATGTTGACATACTCTACTTTGGTAATCGAATTATTAATTCGGAAAGATTGATGGTACCGCACCCCCGTCTGGCCTCACGCAGGTTTGCTCTTTTGCCCGTGGCAGAAGTGATGCCGGAACTGTTGCATCCCATATTAAACAAAAACCAGGGAGAGCTATTGCTCGAGTGTCCTGATCAATCAGAGGTTTCGATAGTAAATTAATCAGTCAATGCAGTACAACTTTATAGCCATCGAGGGAAATATTGGTGCCGGTAAAACATCGTTATCAACACGCATTGCAGAAGATTTTAATGCCAAGCTTATTTTGGAAGAGTTTGAGGACAACGCCTTTTTGCCCAAATTTTACAAGGAACCCGATAAGTATGCCTTCCCGCTGGAGATGACTTTTCTGGCGTCGCGTTACCAACAACTGAAAGACAAGCTGGGGCAGCAGGATTTGTTTAAAGATTTTACCATTTCCGATTACTATATTGTCAAGTCGTTGATTTTTGCGAAAAAAACCCTCCCTGCTGATGAGTACAACCTCTACACCCGGTTTTTCAATATCATCTTCACGCAAATTCCCAAACCCGATTTACTGGTCTATCTCTACCTGGAAACCTCCAACCTGCAAGCCAACATTCACAAAAGAGGGCGCCCGTACGAGCTGTCGATTGAAAACGAGTACCTGGATAAAATCCAGGAAGGTTACTTTGAATATTTCAAACAGCAGCCCAACAACCAACGGGTGTTAATCATCGACACCAACCATATCGACTTTGTAAACAACGAAAGCGATTATCAAAAAATAATCGGCATCATCAACAAGGAATATGAGCCGGGGATTCACCGGGTGATTCCGTAACAGGTTTACAAATATATTGTGGATAAAACCAAGAATGGAGGCAGCCTTTCCCAACGCCATGAACTTTACATGGCCACCAAAGGAAACTACTTAGTCTATAAAACAAAAGCTCGTTCGGATTCCCGCCTGAATGACGCAGTCGGGCAGGCCCTCCCGAAAGTACCGTTTAGTACTGGTGGCAATCTCCCAAGCAGCACCCTGCCATTATCGTAAGAAAAACTTTTGCTGTAAGTGGAGGACTGAGTCATCCGATGACTCAGAGTCATCGGATGACTATGGCCAATTAAATTAACATATTTTAAGAAATTTTATCCACACGCACAATAAACCATCATTTTTTCGTTTTAAAAACAATGAAGCACATCTAACTCCCTTATTCAACATAGTATTAACAAACCTTTTTTAAAAATGAAACAGCTATTGTTTTCTATTGCTTTGGTGTGCGCAGGATTTACCATACCGGCACAAACACACTCGGTATTGTCGCAAGGCAACTGGGTGAAGTTATCCACCGACAGCACCGCTATTTACAAATTAACTTATTACGACCTGCAAGCCATGGGAGTGGATGTAACTAACCTTGCTTCCGACCACCTAAACCTTTACGGCATGGCTGCCGGAGCCTTGGACGAAGTGTACGACTCTGCCTTTACTTACGATCTGCAAAAAATGGCTATTTTGGTAGATGACAGTGGCGATGGCACCTTTGACCCCGGAGACTTTCTGCTATTCTACGGGCAGGGTCCGGTAACCTGGGACTACAACGCGGGCAGCAACCGGTTTCAACACAGCACCAATCCTTATGATGCTAAGGTGTACTATTTTCTGAGAACCGACGACAGCAATCCCAAGCGTATTC
>JANTGU010000399.1 GCA_024762735.1 Bacteroidales bacterium
TTGCAGGCCATCAACAAAAAAAAGAGTCAACCCAAACCCATTTTACTCAAGGTTTCACCAGACCTGAACGAAAAGCAATTGGATGAGGTGATTGAGGTGGTGGCTCAAACCCACATTGACGGGGTGGTGGCCGCGAACACCACGATTGCCCGCTCGGGGTTGAAAACTGACACGGGCTCTGTTACAGCGATAGGCAAGGGTGGTTTGAGTGGAAAGCCCGTCAAAGATCGTAGTACCGAAATCATTCGTTACCTGGCTGAAAAATCGAACAAGGCTTTTCCCATCATCGGGGTGGGGGGTATATTTACCCCTGAAGATGCCATGGAAAAACTAAACGCCGGTGCCGATTTGGTGCAGGTTTATACCGGATTTATTTACGAGGGGCCGTTTATTGCCCGGAAAATTAATAAGCAGCTATTGAAAGAGGTAGAAGGGTAGGCTAAAACCAGTAGGTTTGCCAGGAGGTTGGTGCTGTTACATTTTTGTTAACCAACCACGCCAGCTCAATCATGAGGAGGGGTGAATACTCCTGATAGAAATTCTGTTTAAAAAACCTTCTTTACCTGTTAATCACAAATCCCAAATCGTAATCCTGAACCAGGGTGAGTTCGGTGGCGACCGATAGTTTCACAGGTTTGGTAACCGAATGGCGCGAGGCAAACAAACCGAGGGCATCGTTACCCTTGATGTTTGAAAACCGGGGTGCCTCCTCCAACACGCCCCCTGAAGTGTTGTTCACTTCATAATAGGTGTCGAAATCCTGGGAGGCACAATCGATGTTAACATCCACGTTGCCAGCCCAGCGCTTGATATTGGGCCCTTTTTCCAATGAGTTATCCAGAAGGTTGAAAAAAACACTACCGGTATAAGGAATATCCATGATTTCATCGCCGTCGGTGGTACTTGATTTTCTGACCCCAAGCGACCATGAGATGGTTTGGTCCAGCGTGTCAGGGTTGTCGGGCAGCAATTCGCGGTAGTGAAAAGTAAATCCTACCTCGTAACGTTTAGCGTTGACAGCCGATTTCCATTCTACCGCTTTGTCGTAGTTAAAGTTAATACGTGAAACCGGGTAGGTGATGGCAAAATCAGGTATAACAGAGGTTTCAGCCTCGATGGTGCTGCCATTGCTTTTTTTGATAGAGAGATGATAGACTGCCTGGGTGTTTAAGGCCGCCGTGCGTACCGTGTAATACATCAGTTGGTTGGGAAAGTAAAATACAGAATCACCGGCTTGCTTGTCGTGTATGGTGATGGTATCAAAGACAAACTTCTGGATTTCTGAACCATTTTTAATGGCCGAAAGTGTTACATCCAACTTGTAGGGATAGTTGCTCGAGTCGGGGTTTTGGGCAAACTCCAGCGCGTTGCCGGAACCAAGGTAAGCTTTGGTGATTTTTACCCAAAGGGTATCATCGGAACGGTCGAGTACCCCGTAAACGATGGAGATATCTTTGTAATCGCTGTAAATATCAACATCGGTACTACAACCGTTGAACAAAACAAGTAACAAAAGGGTGACGAAAAAGGTTTTAACTATATTCATTATTGTGATTTGTCAGTTTTACCAAAGCCCAAAAATACAACTTTTAACGTTTGTTTGCTGTGTAAGGCTGTCTAAAAGAAATTGTGTTTATCAGCTGTACTTTGATATCGTACACTGAGCCTGTCGAAGTGTCGGTCTAATCATCATATTCAACATTAATTAGGCTTCGACTTTGGCTAAGGCTTACTTCGATATCCTTCGGCACCCTTTGGCTGCTTCGGCACCCTTCGACAGGCTCAGGGGCCAAGGCTCAGGGGCCGAGTTCGGGAGCCGGGGTTATCTCCACCTTTTTAGTCAATTTCACTTTTTAGTCAGTCCTGCTCAACCGCTATATAAGTTGACGGCTTTTCATGGCATCTAAAAGTAATCTGACAGTCTGTGTCGGGGTAAAGGTTGCACAGTTTATTTCAAGGTCGAACCACGTGTGTTCAAACTTATTGTGCGATAGTTGTTCGAGCAGCAAGGTTCGTTTTTTATCGACCTCTTTAAGGTGTTCAATGGCACTTGTTTGCGATATTCCCCGTCGTTGCATGAGCTGTTCGGTTCTCCACTCAACAGGGGCAAACAATTTAACATGAAAACCTTTGGGCAGATCGTGTGTTACCGCTACGCCACCCCGGCCAACAATGATGGTGTTGCCTTGCTGTGCATCATGCCGTACAATTTCGGTAATCGACTTTCGGAGCAACCGGTCGTTTTTGTAGTAGCGGGTTGACAGGGCATCCAGGATTTCATCGGCCATGGTTCGGTCTTTGGCATTGATGATGTCGTAGATGCGGTGCTTGTCAATTTTAAGCTGGCTGGCTGCCTGGTCAATGATTTCCTTGTTAATCACTTTCCATTTGTCCTGTTTTGTTTGAAGCGCTTCCTGCATCATTTCAGCAATGATGTTGGCACCACAGCCCGTTTCGCGCGAAATGGTGAGGAAAGGTAACTGCCTGGCAGGCGGCTCTGCCGGGTAGAGTTTGGCAAATTTGCTGTTGAAATAATGAATCAAATCGTAGGTCATGGCTGGTTGTTTTTTAGGTTGACCTATAAAAATACAACATTATTTTTACTTACACCGGCAAACTATAAAGAAAAATTTGTTTCTTTGGGTTTAGAAAATCCAAAGGTAGGAAATTTG
>JANTGU010000400.1 GCA_024762735.1 Bacteroidales bacterium
CTTTGCGTTGCCTGAACATAAGCAAAAGAGTTTTCTAAATGCAACCAGTCTAAAGGATGTGGATGAATATCAAGATACATCTCTCCACCCACCAGCGTTGCGTTACCCGAAGTAAATTTGAATGCCGGAGCCGGTCCCGACGGGTCAGGAATACTATCCAAACCATGGGCGCCCTTTAGTTTTTCCGAATAAATATAATTACCAATAAAATTAACAAAAGGGGTAAGCGAAAATGTAACATGATCAGAATTCAGGTAATAGGCAAGGTCAATTTGATGACTGATTTCAGATTTTAAGTTGGGGTCGCCAATTTCATAGCGAAATGTGCCTTCGTGTCGTCCATTTGAAGATAGTTCGGCAATATTGGGTGCTCTGAACCCTCTGGAAAAGTTCAGCTTTAAGGTTGATATGCTATTCAGCTGATACGAAATACCCACACTACCGGAAATTCCATAGTAATTTTTTGTAAAAGCACTAAATTTTAATTCGGAGTTGGCATCAGGATTTGAAACAGGTTGCTCCAAACTGTCTAAATATAATTCTTTGGTTTTCAGATTTCTGTTATCAAACCTAATACCACCGGCCAGGGTGAATTTATCGAAACTCTTTTGCGTAAATACAAATATGCCTGCATCAAATAAATGATAGTCCGGTATTAAAAATTCGAGTCCTTTATTCGTATTGGATTGTTGCATGCCTCCGATACCAATTGAAGTTTCCCAGCCGTTCATTTTCTCAAAATTGTATCTAATGTTGTAATTAAACGTATTGAGGTAAAAATAAAGATCAATATCGTCAGGCTGCGTAGGGTCACCAAATTCTTTACGTTGATTGTTTTGAAAACCTATATTGGCATTGATGGTTCCTTTATTTACAATGAAATAGTTATCTGATATAACCCGTAGATGGTTAATCTCCTGGTGAGGGAAACCAACTTTATACCCTTTGTAATCGGATGGGCCGGCAGTGACTTCATCACCCTTTGAATTGACAAAGATAAAGTTCCCAAGACTATCTCTTTCGCCCTCAACCATATTGATGGTTTGATTAAAAGAGCTCAATATTAAATGAGCATAACCCCAGTTTTTGTTTAAAAAAACTTGGGGGACTAAAAACGGCAGCATGTATAAGAACAGGTAGTTATCGTATCGTAACTTAAATTCTCAGAACTTCAAACATGCCTAAAGCCTTCTCGAATGCCGTTTTGCTGTAAAATGCAGTTGGCAAGCTAATTATCACTTTTGTTTTCATGAATTTCACGCTTGCGGCTACCTTTATCAACTTGAGTTGAATTGTTTTCATTGTGGCTTTGCAAAACTCTGTTCCCTCGAGCAATTCGTTTTGCAGGGTATGTATTAACACGTAAGCTGCTGAATGAAGAAAATTGGCTTTGAAACTACTACACGACATCCTGTCTACAACAAATAGGTTACAAACTTGCCAATGAAAGGCAAATCATAAGTTTTTCTGCTTATCTTGTCTTCGTTTGCAACAAAAACACAAAACAAACAATGGAATAATGAAGATAGCTGAAATCCCTACAAATCCCTACTCTTAAACTTAAACAGCGAAGGGATTGTTTTCAGGATAATGATCAAATCGGTCTTCCAGCTCTTTTTTTCAAAGTACTTGTTGTCAAGGCTCATTCGCTCTTCGGGATCTGGTTTATCGGAACCGTAAACCTGCCACAAACCGGTAATACCTGCCGGGGCCAAAAACCGGTACGATAACATATCGGTGGTCAGGTTCTCCGCTTCGTACGTTGGCAAGGGTCGGTTACCCACTACCGACATATCTCCTTTAATCACGTTGACAAACTGTGGCAGCTCATCAATGTGCGTGGCCCGGATAAACCTTCCCACTTTGGTAATACGCGGGTCATCCTTCACCTTGATAAAGGTGTACTCTTTGCGAATCTGACGTTTATATTCAAGATATCTGTTTTCGCAAATCTGGTAACCATGTATATATAACAAAGGCGAACAAGGCGAATCCGGCAAATCACAGTCGGGACAAACTAAAAACTCTTTGAGCCTGTCCTCTTTCTTAGCCTGGTCGTTGGCATAAGCGTTCTTATTTTTCAAATCGTTAAGCTTTGTATCGGCATCGCGGTACATCGACCGGAACTTATAGAAGTTGAAAATGTCGTAGCCCCACCCCACGCGGCGCGACACATAAATTATAGGACCGCGACTTTCGATAGCAATGGCCAGTGCTGTTAACAGCATAATTGGCGACGTAACCAGCAAGATAATGCCGGAAAAAACAACATCAAAAACTCTTTTACCCGTCGAAACTTTCTGCTTGTCCATGAGCTACAACAAACCTGGTTATTTAGAGAAACTTTGCAAAAGAAAAAGCGAATGTATGCTTTTTCCAATTTTTAACCTACTCCTACCCAACTATATTATTAACAACTTGTGTTTAACAAATAGAGGAAGTTAATTTCCCATTTTGCTAAACGACCGGATTATAATGTTCAAATCTTTTACCAATGAATAATCGCGGGCGTATAGCATGTTGGCCTTATCAATCATTTCAGGAGTAAGGTTTTTCTCGTCCAGTGCCGACAGCGGCGACAACACCCCCTGTTTAAGATTGGGAAGATGTATTGATTGATTTTGCCCGGGATGATACCCTACCCAACTTAACTTGCCCGCCATGACCTTA
>JANTGU010000401.1 GCA_024762735.1 Bacteroidales bacterium
TTGATGCTTAAACATCAAAACTCAGGGTATAATTATAAACTATACTTTATTTACTGAACGGGTTCAGTAACCTCTTCGGTAGTTGTTGCTTCGGTAGGAGTAGCTACCGGTGCGGGAGCATCTTTAATAATGGTGAGCTCATCAATAAGATTTTGAGCATTGGCGTACTTGTCGATAATGAAAAGCACGTAACGCACGTCAACATTAATGGTTCGCTGCAATTGCGGATCAAATTTAATATCACCACTCATGGCTTCCCAGTTACCATCAAAAGCCAGACCGATAAGTTGTCCGCGATCATTCATAATCGGGCTACCCGAGTTACCACCGGTAATATCGTTGGTAGAGAGAAAATCGGTGACCAGTTTACCGTTTTCACCCCAGCGACCAAAGTCTTTGGCTTTGAAAAGCTCTTTTAATTTGGCAGGAACAATAAATTCGGGGTTGGTGGGGTCTTCTTTTTGCATCACACCAAAAAGGTGGGTGGTATAGTCGTAATGTACTGCATCGGCAGGATAATAATCCTGAACGGTGCCATAAGTAACCCGCATGGTAAAGTTGGCATCAGGAGCATAATTCACCTCAGGATTCATTGCTTTAATACCGGCAATAAACAGACGGTGTCCGCGTGCTTTTTGAGCGGTAAAAGGAGCTTCCTCTTGTTGCATGGTACGGTAAGTATTGTAAAATTCATTCCAGGCAACCAACGCAGGATCCTTTTTCAACACCTTGGCACTTGCCTTGTCGAGGAACTTGTTAACCTTTTCGGGGGTGCTAAAAATAGATTTCTCAAAAACATAATCGGCATATTTTTTCCAGTCACCTTTGAATTTCTTGTGCATCTTTTCAAGGTAGGCCGGCTGCTGATCTTTGGGGACATCATTGTAAAACATCTGCATCATGGCCGCGTAGATGTTGCGATCAACAGTAAAATTATAATCTTTAAAATGTTCTTCTACACCTTCTTTAAATTTGTTAACAGTGGCATCAATATCTTCTTTTTTAGTTGATTTATCTTCCAGTTGTTTTTTCAGTTTATCAAAATGGAAAGCGTAGCTAAAAATTTCGGGACCACGGTAAATGGCTTCAAAAAAGTAAACCTGGGCTACAGTGTATTTGTTAATTCCCTCGTAAGCTGATTTTAAATCGGGCAAAGCTTCACCATAAACCTCTTTTTTGTCAGGGTTTTGATTGAGCCAATTTGAAAATTCAGCTTCCAGTTGTTCTTTCTCGTCTTTTACTTTTAAGCGTTTGAGGGCTTTGGTTTGACCGATAAAATATTTCCAATAATTGGCCGTGTGAGCATACTTGGTAGCATACTGGAGTTTAACCTCGGGATCGGCATCCATTTTTTCCTTCATCAATTTTAATTTCATATCGCGTACTTTCACCACCGAAGGGTTGTAGTATTTAATGGCGTTGTCAACACCCCACGACGAGAGAAAACGATCAGTACCGCCGGGATTACCCATGATCATGGTAAAGTCACCTTTTTTCTTGGGTGTAATGTTAATGGGCAGGTAATGTTTTGATTTCATGGGGACGTTATCGGCTGAATATTCTGCCGGGGAGCCGTCGGGAGCCGTATAAACTCTGAAAATAGAGAAATCGCCGGTATGGCGGGGCCACATCCAGTTATCGGTATCCCCGCCAAATTTACCCACAGCCGAAGGGGGAGTACCTACCAAACGGATGTCTTTAAACACGTTGTAAACGTAAATATAATATTGATTTCCGCCAAAAATTGGTTTCACCACCACCGAATAGTTGTTGTCTTTGGAAGCGGCGGCCTCAATATTTTTTATATTTTTTCTGATGCGGGCACCTCTTTCCTGTTCGTTCATGGTGTTGGTTACGCTGTCTAAAGCCTGATCGGTTACATCTTTCATGTACACCAAAAATTTAACCGTAAGTCCCTCGATAGGAATTTCCTTGTCTTTGCTATAGGCCCAAAAACCATCTTTCAGGTAATCGTGTTCAACGGTAGAAACTTTTTGAATAGAGCCAAATCCACAATGGTGGTTGGTAAAGATAAGTCCCTCGGGCGATACGATTTCGCCGGTACAACCTCCACCAAAAATAATGATGGCATCTTTGATGCTCGGGTCGGTATTACTATAAATTTCCTCAGCGGTTAACTGGCATCCAAGCTTTTGCATGATGGCAATATTTTTGCTGATAAGTGAAGGAATCCACATTCCTTCGTCGGCACGCAGTTGGGGCAAAAATCCCAACATAAGTGCAAAAGATATTACTACAAATTTTTTCATATAAATTTACTTTGATTTTTAAAATAATGGCTTCGGGAAAGCCGCTTGACAATTATTAATTAAACGAATTTTTCTCCTTTTTCTATTTTCACATCATTCACAAACTGGCGGATTTGTTGCTCATCAATTTTGCGGCAAACCAGCAGGGTGTTATCTTCTTCCACCACGATGTAATCGTCGAGACCCTGTAAAACTACCAGTTTATCTTTGGGCATGTGCACAACACAATTTTTAGTATTGTACAGCATCACGTTATCGCCCACCACAGCGTTTCCGTTTTCTTCTTTTTCCTGTATGGTGTAAAGAGAGCCCCAGGTTCCCAGGTCGGACCAGCCGAAATCGACCGAAAGTACAAATACGTTGTTGGCTTTTTCCATGACACCATAATCGAT
>JANTGU010000402.1 GCA_024762735.1 Bacteroidales bacterium
GGGAACAAATGTCCAATTCCAAACCTGAAAACCACGGGTTTATCTTGTTGAATCTCTTCAATTACTGAATGGTCCTTATCATCCAGCAAGGTATATACAACCTTAGCCAACCGGCCATCTTCTATCTTCATCTGTTTTTTTCGGCAAATATAATGGTTCTAAATAAGAATACAAGATGAAGTTTATTAAAGTTAGCCATATTAATTTTCCTGACAAGTTGCCAGTCAAACAAACAGGGCACTTGCCAACAGTAACTAAGTCAAAAAAGAAAGTGACAGCACCAACGATGACCAAAACTACTTATCAGCCGTTTTTTTTCTTGGTTTCGTAACCTTTACTTTCAAATCATCCTTTTTAGCATCAAAGTCAACAGTGATGGTGTCTCCCTCTGACAACGAGCTTTTGATAATTTCTTCAGCCAGGGGATCTTCGATGTATTTTTGAATGGCGCGCTTCAACGGACGGGCACCATAACTCTCATCCCAGCCCCGGTCGACAATAAAATCTTTGGCCTTGGTGGTGAGCTTAATCTTATAACCCATCTTATTCATCCTTTCGTAAAGATGGGACAATTCGATATCAATGATTTTATGAATATGTTCTCTTTCCAGTGAATCAAATATTACCACATCGTCGATACGATTCAAAAACTCCGGGGCAAAGGCACGTTTCAGTGCGTTTTCAATAACCCCGGTTGTATGGCTGGCCTTGCTGGCCTTTTTGGCAGCCGTGCTAAAGCCAACACCCTGACCAAAGTCTTTTAGCTGGCGCGACCCAATGTTAGAGGTCATGATGATGATGGTATTTTTAAAATCAACTTTACGGCCAAAACTGTCGGTAAGCGTTCCGTCATCAAGCACCTGTAATAATAGGTGAAAAACATCGGGATGGGCTTTTTCAATTTCGTCCAGCAGGATAATAGAGTAGGGGCGACGACGCACTTTTTCGGTAAGTTGGCCACCCTCTTCGTATCCCACGTACCCCGGAGGTGCCCCCACCAATCGGGATACGGCAAATTTTTCCATGTATTCACTCATGTCGATTCTGATTAACGCCTCTTCAGAATCAAACATGTAATTTGCCAACCGCTTGGCCAGATAAGTTTTACCAACCCCGGTTGGTCCCAAAAAGATAAAGGAGCCAATGGGTTTGCCCGGATCTTTTAACCCGGCCCGGTTTCGGCGAATGGCTTTTACAATTTTAGCAATGGGCTCATTTTGCCCAATCACCTCTTTGCGCAGCTCGGGCTCCATATTTATAAGCCGCTCGCTCTCGCTTTGCGCGATGTTGGTTAGCGGGATGCCTGTCATCATGGCTACCACTTCCGCTACATTTTCTTCCGATACCGTCTCGCGATTTATCTTGGCATCTTCTTCCCACCGTCGTTTAGCCACTTCCAGCTCATCGGTGTAGCGTCGTTCAATATCTCTGAATTGGGCTGCTTCTTCAAACTTCTGCGCCTTGATAGCATCGGTTTTTCTAAGTTTGATTTCCTCGATAGAGTTCTCCAGGTTGATGATAACCGATGGCACATGGATGTTAGAGATATGTACCCTGGCACCGGCTTCATCCAAAGCATCGATGGCTTTGTCAGGCATATACCTGTCGCTGATATAGCGGTCCGTTAGCGAAACACAAGCTTTGATGGCCTCGTCGGTATATTTTACCAGGTGGTGATCTTCGTAGCGTTGTTTGATGTTGTTTAAAATATCGATGGTTTCATCGGGGGTAGTCGGATCCACCAGGATTTTCTGAAACCTTCGTTCCAGTGCTCCGTCCTTTTCAATGTACTGCCTGTATTCATCCAGCGTAGTGGCGCCAATAACCTGTAATTCACCCCTTGCCAGTGCCGGTTTAAACATGTTGGAAGCATCCAGCGAACCAGAGGCATTCCCTGCACCAACAATGGTATGCAACTCATCGATAAACAAAATGATATCAGGGTTTTTGGTTAACTCGTTCAGCACAGCTTTCATGCGCTCTTCAAACTGTCCCCGATATTTGGTACCTGCCACCAACGAGGCCAGGTCAAGGGTAATGATCCGTTTGTTAAACAGTGCTCTCGAAACTTTTCGCTGGGTAATCCTTAAAGCCAGCCCTTCAGCGATGGCTGACTTTCCCACGCCGGGTTCACCTATTAATATAGGGTTATTCTTTTTTCTCCGGCTTAGTATCTGAGCAATTCTCTCCAACTCCTTTTGACGCCCTACAATTGGATCTAACCTGTCCTCTTCGGCTGCTTTGGTTAAATCACGGCCAAAATTATCAAGCACCGGTGTTTTTGATTTCGACTCGGCTTTTTTGGCACCCTTGGGAGGCCGTCCTTGGCTTGCCGAAGAATCTTCAAGATCGCCAGGTAATTCTCCTTTAATATCTTTTTTCTCCTCGTTAGTTATCTGGTTTCTTAAATCAAAACCATCTTTTGATAGCTCACTTACTTCATTTTTTACCATTTCGTAACTCAATCCCTGTTTTTTCAATTTTGAAGTAACCAGGTTGTTTTGGTCTTTCAATATGGCCAACAATAGATGTTCGGTGCCTATTAATTCACTGTTAAAAACTTTCGCTTCCAGATAGGTTATCTTCAGTGCTTTTTCAGCCTGTTTTACCAAGGGAATGTTTTCGGCATCCTGCGTTATGCTCCTGGGAGTCTTGATGG
>JANTGU010000403.1 GCA_024762735.1 Bacteroidales bacterium
TTCCGCAATCGCCCGAGTATCTCAAAGGGATTATCAATATCAGGGGAAATGTAATTCCCGTGGTTGATACCTATTTTAAGTTTGGTTTTAACCCGCCCAATGACGAATCTAACACGGTAATTATTATTTTAAACCTTCCCATCAGGGGCGAAGATTCCAACGTGGGAATTATGGTCGACAAGGCCAATGAGGTTTTTGAAGCGGCAACAGCTTCAATACGCGATTACCCCTCGTTAGCCGAAAAATACAACAGCAATTTTATTGCCGGTGTTTACAAAAAACAGGAAACATTTATATTAATACTCGATATCGAAAAGGTGTTTAGCACCGAAGATATTGCTGAATTAAAAAATATTGGATAATTATTAAAAATATACCATCATGAAAAATATGAAAATTGGAACAAAGATGACTATTTTGCTGGTTATTACCATAGCCGTGATTGCCCTGGTAGGGCAAAACGGACTTTCTAACCTGCAAAAAATCGAGTACGCTGCCAACGACATGTACAGCAACAGGGTTGCCCCTTTGCAACAGTTGAAGAATTTTTCTGACGAGCTCTTCATGTCGATAGCTTTTCCCATGCAGAAAATTCAAAACAGCGATAGCATCGATAAAACCATGGTGTACGATTTGATGATAAAAATTGATCATATTAAAACCTCCTGGAAAGCGCTTGAGAAGGTAATGAGCAATCATACCAGCAAAGACCTGACGGACAAAACAAACCTCGATTTTTTAGAAACCATTAAACATGCCGAGGATATTTTGCAGGCAGCTAAAACATCAAAAAGCATTGCTGAGGATAAAAACTACAATTTCACCCTCTTTTTTACCTCGTTAAATAAAACGGTACAGGATGTAAACCTACTGATGGAATTTCAACTAACAGAGGCAAAAAAAATTAGTGTGGGCGCTGAAAAAATCATCGGCAATACAAAAAGTCAGGCCATGATAATTATTATTGGCGGTTTGCTTATTATCTTTATCCTGGCGGTTATTTTGATTCGTGATGTGGTTAACAAGCTTAAAATCAGTAATAATGTGATTAACGAAATGGCCAAAGGAAATCTGGAGGTCGAGGTGCCTGATATGCCGGATGACGAGTTAGGGAAAGTGGTTAACAACATTGAAAAAATGCGCCTCAAGCTGAAAGAGGTGGTTTCGACGGTTTACATGGCTGCCGATAATTTGTCGCTGGCCAGCCGTGAGTTGAGCTCGGCTTCGCAAAATATATCGCAGGGTGCCACGGCGCAGGCATCCTCCACCGAGGAGGTATCTTCCTCCATTGAGGAGATGGTGTCGGCTATCCAGGAAAATGCCAGCAACGCCAAGGAGACAGAAAAAATTGCAGAAAACCTTGCCGATAAAACGGATAAAATGGTTAATGCTGCTGTAGATAGCAGAGAAAAGATTAATGATATTGCCGAAAAAATCTCCATTATTGATGAGATTGCTTTTCAGACCAATATCTTGGCGCTCAATGCAGCGGTAGAAGCCGCCCGTGCCGGCGAGCATGGAAAAGGTTTTGGCGTGGTGGCTTCGGAGGTTGGTAAACTGGCCGACAGAAGTAAAAAAGCTGCCAGCGAAATTGAAGACCTTTCCAAATCGAGTGTTAACGTGATTGAAGAAGCAGGTGGGCTGATGCAAAACATCGCGCCCGAAATTAACAAAACCTCTAACCTGATTAGCCGTATTAACAACGCCAGTCAGGAGCAGGAGATGGGGGCTAACCAAATAAACATCGCCATCCAGCATCTTAACGAAATTACCCAACAAAATGCCGCGGCTTCCGAAGAGATTGCCACCAGTGCCGAGGAGCTTTCGAGCCAGGCTGAGCAACTGCTGCAAACCATGACCTTCTTTAAGATCAATAACAAGGAGTTTCATGTTTCATCTAACCTGCAAATGAAACCTACTCACCAGGCTCCCGCACATGTGTTTGAAAACGAAAGACCTGCTAAAAGAATAAAAGATAAATCTTCTTCAGGGGTTTATATTGATTTGGGCAAAGACGACGATTTAGATGGTGGATTTGAAAAGTTTTAATCTTCATGGACGACAGCAACGAGCATATTAGCAACAAGTTTATTCAGGATTTTGGTGATTTTACTGATCGAGATTTCCATAGGTTGAGTAACTTTATCTTTAATGAGTTTGGCATCCAGTTGCCGGATAAAAAAAAATTTCTGCTTAAATCAAGGCTGGTTAAACGTCTTAAAACGTTGGGTATTTCAAAGTATTCCGACTATGTGAAGTATGTGATGGAGGGTGGACCCAAAAGCAGTGAAGAGGTGATTGAAATGATTGACGTTGTTTCAACCAATAAAACCGATTTTTTTAGAGAAAATGCCCATTTTGATTTTCTAATCGACAAGGTTGTTCCCGATTTTATGGGAAGGGGTATTAAATCACCAAAAGTATGGAGTGCGGGCTGCTCCAGTGGAGAGGAGGTTTATACGATCTGCATGGTGCTCGAAGAAGAGTGTCGGCTGAATCGCTTGCGCGACTATCAGGTGTATGGGAGCGATATTTCGGTTTCTATTCTTAAAAAAGCGGTAAAAGCCATTTACCCTTTCTCGCGTGCCGAGCAAATACCTGACCGGTATAGAAAACGGTACCTGCTGAAAAGCAAGGGTGATGGAAAGC
>JANTGU010000404.1 GCA_024762735.1 Bacteroidales bacterium
GGATGGATCGTTAAAACTACTTCCCCCGTTGTGCGGATTAGACATGTCTCGCAGCGTACCGGTTGGAAAATAGGGACTTCCCGAGGGGATAATTTTTTCACCGATTTGCCAGTTGTCACGGTCAACCATGGCGCCGCCAATGTCAGCCATGGCTTCGTTGATGGCACCGCTTTCGTATTGATACTCCAGGTTGGCAGTGTTTTGAATAACCCCGTGGGTCATTTCGTGGGCACCCACATCTTCGGCACCGGCCAGCGGCTTAAACATGTTGCCCCCGTTACCGTAAAACATGGCACTTCCGTTCCAGTAAGCATTGGCCAGACTACTTCCATCCTCGTCTGCCACATTTACCACCGAAATGATGGTGCCGCCGTTGCCATCAATAGAGTTGCGGCCATGGGTGTTTTTGTAATAGTTATAGGTGTTGTCAGCATTATAATGCGCCGAAACAGAGGCAGCATCCCCCCACGTGTTGTTTGACGACATCACCTGGTAAAAACTTCCGTCAGTTGAATTGTTGGCGTCAATGGTCCAGATGGCACCCACCAATTGATCGGGGATGTTCGATTGGCCGCTATTAAACATGGGCTTGGTAGTGTTTATCAGGTAGTAGCTTCCGTTATGCTGATAGGTGTTGATGGTTCGTGTAACCCCATTTAAATCGGTGGCATTGGCAGTTGCAGGACCATCGGAACAGGTGTTGTCGTATTTGTTGATGATGGCGCCGGTTTTTGCATCTACAAAATATTCCCAGCGCTCCAATACATTGGGTCTGAAAGTGATGTGCCAGGCCAGTTTTTCATTTGACAACTTTAACTTAAAGTGATAAACGATTAATTCTGATTCCGATTGGTCATAGGACAGCAACGGGTTCTTGATGGCATCAGGAGTAATGATTTGTGTTGTTTTAGCCAAATCTTTCTTAACAACTTCAAGGGCAACATCCTTGCTTACAGTTGGTGTTAGGTCGATAACAGGTGTTGGAAAGTAGGTTCCGTTCATGGTGTTCATCAATCCCGATTTTCCATGTAAAATTACCTGTCCGCCATAAACTTTTACACCATTAAAATATTGTTGCATTTTAAGATGGTCGAAACCCAATTCATCGTTCCACATTTGCATGGTTTTAAACTCCTGGTCAGGTTGTTCAACGCGCATGGCCTGTTTCACCTCGTTCATAAAATCAAAAGCTGCCTGTTGCATACTTTCCGAGGAGCGTGAAGAGTATCGTTTCCCCTCGCCGGTTTTACACAACACGAACGACAGCAGACCATTTTTATCATAATGACTTTGCGTAAAATGAAGGTTTGTTTTAAGCAAGGGGGTTTTGAAAGCCGTACTTTTTAAAGCAAAATTCGATGCAATGGGGGCTTGTCTTGTCACTGCATGAGCATTGGTGAGTGGTGCAGGATGAAAAGCAGCTTTAGCAAAGCTTGATTTTTGCTTCACGGCAAAAGGATCGGAACTGTTTTGCCCAAACGTGAGCGTGCTGATAAGCAGCAGCGACATAGTAATCCACACTGAGAAAGTAAACTTTTTCATAACAATATTTTTTAGTGATTAATTTTTTCTTGTTAATTCCGACAGAGCGCTATAAAGCGATGCAACTCCTTCAGGAAGGCCGGCCTCGTTTTTTTCCCAGACCACTTTATTGGAAGCACCATTTTTTACCACGGTGATAAACGAATAGATGTTTCCGGGATTGGAGTAGTGAAGGGTATCAAGTCCTGCACTCAGTGAACTGCTGTACATTTTGTTAACTTCTTTTTTGCTGATGTTTTTGATAACAGCACTGTCATATGTCAGACTGTTATGCAGCCACATTGTCCCATCGGGCATGAGCGTGTAGGTTTTAATTTCATTGGTAAATCCGCCGCCGGTTCCA
This sequence comes from Bacteroidales bacterium, assembly GCA_024762735.1. Classification (GTDB taxonomy): domain Bacteria; phylum Bacteroidota; class Bacteroidia; order Bacteroidales; family F082; genus B16-G9. Next base: position 1,886 of record JANTGU010000404.1, read on the forward strand.
AAAGAAAGAGATTGAATGCCGGTCGATTCAATTTTGCCCGTGATGTTGCAAGCGGTTAACAAAGCACTAAGCAGGAGAAAGTAAAGGGTTTTCATAAATGTTGGGTATTATTTACCCACAAATATATGAAAATTCTGTCTCTGTTCAAAATCAATTAGGATAAGCGCTTTTATGTGTTGAATATTCGTTGGGGACTGTTTATTATTGAATGTTATAAGCTCAGGATTATGCAGGGCTGTTTGTTTCCACGAAACTATACAACAGGGCGATTTCCTGAGCCCATAAGCTGTCATCGGGTGTTTCAAGGATCAAGGGCATGTTATCGAAACGGGGATCGTTCATAATTCTTTTAAACAACGGCTCGCCAATAAAGCCCTGCCCGATGCTGTGATGCCTGTCAACGCGGGTGCCCAGTTCCTTTTTTGAATCGTTGAGATGCATCCCTTTCAGGTATTGAAATCCCACGATGGATTCAAATTCGTCAAAAGTGTGTTTGTAACCGGCTTCGGTTTTAATATCGTAACCGGCGGTGTAGGTGTGGCAGGTATCAATACAAACTCCCACGCGGCTTTTGTCTTCAACCCTGTCGATGATATAAGCGAGGTGATCGAATCTGAAACCGAGGTTATATCCCTGCCCTGCCGTGTTTTCGATAACAGCAATAACCCCGCTGGTTTTGTCAATCGTGATATTAATGGACTCGGCAATGGTTTCGAGACAAGCCTCTTCCGATATTTTTTTCAGATGGGAGCCGGGA
>JANTGU010000405.1 GCA_024762735.1 Bacteroidales bacterium
ACCGAGGCAAACCATACTTCACGCGGTCGTAGTGCCATGCCGGTAAGCACGGTATCGAAAATATGACAGTGATTGGCGACGGTGATAAAACCCCGGTTTTTCAGCTTCTTTAATTTTTTCCGGCCTTGAATTCTGTGCCTGTTCAGCAACCGAAAATATCCCACACCCAATACCAAACCAAAAGCCATATAGGCTACCGTTGAATAGATCTTATACCACAGGTCGGTGCGAATAAAGGTATAATCCGGTGGAATGGTCATGGGATAAACCACCTCCATGGGAACCTGCTGCTCACGAACTTTACCGGTTTTCATTGCTGTCTTTTTATTTATTTCTTTTTCTTGCACGATAATCTCGAACGTTAGGGGCGCAAGGCCATTTCTTGCAGAGTCGCAAGGCCCTCTCTCGTTGAGTCGCAAGGCCTTCTCTCGTTGATTCGCAAGGCCTTGCGACTCTAACGTGCGGCTCTACCCGTGCGAACCCGCCGTGCGAATTTACCGCCCCACCCGTTTGGTGGCCAAAATATATTCCTTCAATTCAGCATTTTGTGGATTGACGATTTCATTGATAAAGGCTTCATACTCGTTCACAGAACGATCGAAACGATAATACTCGGCTTCTGCCAGCACTTTTTCTTTCATCTGTTTGCTTCGCAGCTCATCACGATGCTCGTACCAGTAGTCAATTTTTTTTGCCAAATCGTCCGCGTTATCCGATTGAAACAAAAACCTGTCATCCAGCGCGAACTGCGAGGCTGCCGAATATTTTGAATCGCTGATTAAACAGGGAAGACCACAGCCCAGAGCCTCCGAAGTTGACAAGCTCTCTAACTCCACAATCGATCCATGGACGTAGAGGTCTGCCGTGTTTAAAAAGCGTAATTTATCTTCAAAGCTAATGTATTCAATAAAAGGCGCTACGGGAAGCTCTTTTCCGACTTCTTTAAGTATTTCAGTCCGCTCTCCCCTGCCGGCTAGAATCAGTTGTATGTCCTGCTTGTATTTTGAGCGCTTCACCCCTTCAATCAGCAATTTTTGCCGCTTTTCGTCGGCATGACGACCTATATTAATCAATACCAGTTTGTCGCCAAACCAATCAGGACGTTCATAATCCATGGGAACATATTCCACCGGAATACCGTTGGATATATAGTTATGATTGGCGTCTATTCCTTCCGACAACAATAAATCCGAGGCAAATTTAGAAGGGCTGATAATCGTATCCACACGATTAAACAAAAAGTGCTTAAAACTAAACCACAGAATACGCTCCAATAGTTTGCTCGTTTTGTCCAACGCTGCCATAATATTTTGGGGTTGCACATGAAAAGCACCTACCACCGGTATTCCCATCTGTTTTGCAACCTTTACAACCCCCTTAGCCATCAGAAACGGGAATTGCACCTGTACGATATCTGCGCCTTTCATGGCTTTTCGAAAGGTTTTTTTATCATTTTTCCCAAACAAAAAGGTCATATTTTCCTGCGAAGCTTCGGCACCGGGCAGGACAAAACCGGGTATTTTGTAAAAATATGGATCCGAAGGGTTTTCGTGGATGGCGCTCACAATTCTAATTTCATGGCCTCTTTTTCTAAGCTCTTCAACCAGTCGTTTGGTTGCAATGGTTCCTCCATTAGCATCGTTGTACGAGTCAATAGCAAATACAATAATCATGTGTGTTCGTTAATTTATCATCGAAAAATATAAAAGAGGCAAATGTAATAAAAATGCCATGAGTGCTGCTAGTATTATGATGAGATTCTCTCGCTGTATGCCAGTTTATAATTAGTGCTTGATGTTCATTTGGTTCAAAGCTTCACGGTATTTTTTGGCATTTTCTGCATGCTGCCGGTTGGTTTTGGCAAAAACATGATACCCTGAAAAATCGTCCTTGGCACAGAAATAAAAATAATGCTCTTTATTGTAATTCAGCACGGCGTTGATGGAAGCAATGGAAGGAATGCAAATGGGACCCGGAGGCAGTCCAAGATGCTTGTACGTGTTGTAAGGCGAATCAATCAGTTTATACTTGTTCAACACGCGTTTGATGGTGTAATCGTTTAAGGCATAAACAAGGGTTGGATCGGCTTGCAGGCGCCACCCCTTTTTTAACCTGTTGATGTACACCCCTGCAATCATAGGTTTTTCATCATTTTTGGTGGTTTCTTTTTCAACAATAGAGGCTAAAATGGAAACTTCCGTTTTGGTAAGGCCTGCCTTGTTGGCCTTTTCAATTTTATCGTCAGTCCAAAATTTGTAGTACTCCTGCACCATCCTGCTCACGAACGCTTCAGCATCGGTGTTCCACCAAAATTCGTAGGTGTTGGGTAAAAAAATGGTAGCTGCCGTCGTTTTGTTGAGCCCCAATCTCTTTAAAAAAACCGAGTCCTCAATAACACGCACGATGGAGGCTGAATCTGCCTCTATTTGCCGGCTGACGATACCTGCCATCTGATTTACGTCGCGAACATTGTTAAAAGTAACCTTAACAGGTGTTTGACTGCCTGACCGCAGCATGTTTACCAAATCCAAAGTTGGCATGGCATTGTTAATAAGATAGTGACCCGGTTTTACCAGTTGGTCGAGGTGTTTTTTTTCGTCCACCCATTCAAAGTTTTTACGATGGATGATGAGTCC
>JANTGU010000406.1 GCA_024762735.1 Bacteroidales bacterium
GCAACAGGTGTAAACCTGTTGATGATTTATCAATGCAGGATTAGCCATACAAGCATCAGTCGAATATTGTACAATAAAAAAAATAACCATGGAAAATACATTCAGGAAAATTAGAGAGCTTTCAGAAAAATACCGCGATTATACGGCCAGCAATCTTTCGAAGCTGGTGCAGATAAAATCGCTTAGCACGCAGGAAAAGGAGGTGCAGCTGGAGTTGAAACGGCAAATGGAAGAAGCAGGGTTTGACGAAGTGTTTATTGATGGCCTGGGCAATGTGATTGGACGTATTGGAAACGGAAAAAGAATTTTAGCTTACGATGGCCACATGGATACGGTTGACTTCGGAAACATGAGCAACTGGAATTTCGACCCCCTGAGTGGCGAAATCAAGGATGGCTATGTGATGGGGCGTGGCAGCGTTGACCAGGAGGGAGGGCCTGCTTCGTTTGTGACCGCCGGCCGCATTCTTAAAGAAATGGGGTTTGACAAAGATGTTACCCTGTACTTTGTGGGTAGTGTCATGGAAGAAGATTGTGACGGCCTGGCATGGAAATATATCGTGGAAGAAGATAAAATTCGTCCTGACTTTGCCATAAGCACCGAACCCACCAACCTGAATATCTACCGGGGTCATCGCGGACGCATGGAGATAGAGGTGAGCTTCAACGGCTTGTCGGCTCACGGGTCGGCACCCGAAAGAGGTATCAACGCCATTTACATGGCTTCAAAAGCAGCGCTTGAAATAGAAAAGTTAAACGAAAACCTGGCCTATGATGAGTTCCTGGGCCGAGGCAGTGTGACCATCTCTGAAATGGTTACAGGAAGTCCCTCGCTGTGTGCCGTTGCCGACTTTGCAAAATTTCATCTCGACCGACGGTTAACCTGGGGTGAAACCAAAGAATCGGCTGTTAAGGAGATTGAGGAAATTGTAAAAGAGATGAATGCCAAAGTAGAGGTGTTGCAGTATCACGAAAAAGCGTACACCGGCCTTGAGTATGGTATGGAAAAATACTATCCTACCTGGAAAATGCCGGAAGATCATCCCGTGGTTCAAACAGGTGTTAGTGCTTATACCGGCCTGTTTGGCAAAGCCCCGCTGGTAGATAAATGGACGTTTTCGACCAACGGGGTGGTGATTAATGGCATTTATGGCATTCCAACCATCGGGTTTGGCCCCGGTAACGAAGTGATGGCGCATGCTCCCAATGAGAAGGTGCCGATTGATCACCTGGAGACAGCTACCGCTTTTTATGCCGGTTATGCCTATAAATTTGCCGAGAATAAATAAAATAGTTGACTTATGGATTTGAAACAACAAATAGAAAGATTAAAAGAGCTTAAAACCAGGCTTTACCAAAAAGATTTCCTGCTGACCTGGGAAAAGAGTGAAGACGAGTTAAAAATGGTGTTGGAGGTAGCGGCCATATTAAAGAATATGCGCGACAACAACATCTCACCCAAAGTGTTTGACTCGGGCCTGGCCATTTCCAATTTCCGCGATAATTCCACCCGCACCAGGTTTTCGTTTGCTTCGGCAGCCAACCTGCTGGGATTGCATGTTCAGGATTTGGATGAAAAAAAATCACAAATAGCCCATGGCGAAACGGTGCGCGAGACGGCCAACATGATTTCATTTTTAAGTGATTTTATTGGTATCCGTGATGACATGTATATCGGTGAGGGTCATAAATACATGCTGGAGGTGGGTGAAGCGCTGGATGACGGCTATAAAAATGGTGTGTTGCCTGTACGTCCCGGAATTGTTAACCTGCAGTGCGATCAGGATCATCCCACACAGTCGATGGCAGATTTGCTTTCGCTGAAAGAGCACTTTGGCTCACTGGAATCGCTGCGAGGAAAAAAAATCGTGATGAGCTGGGCCTATTCGCCAAGCTACGGCAAACCGTTGTCGGTTCCCCAGGGCATTATTGGTCTGATGTCGCGTTTTGGCATGGATGTGGAGTTGGCTTATCCCGAAGGATACGAACTGATTCCTGAAATTGTTGAAATAGCCAAAACCCATGCAAAAGAAAGCGGGGGTAGTTTCAAGATTAGCCATTCCATGACAGAAGCTGTGAAAGATGCTGACATCGTGTATCCTAAAAGCTGGGCTCCCTTCCACGTGATGCAACAACGAACGGAACTGTTGCAAAAGGGTGACGTCAAAGGGCTGGAAGATTTGGAAAAATCCTGCCTGGCCGAGAATGCCAAATTCAAAGAGTGGGAATATGACGAGGAGAAAGTAAAACTGACGAAAAATCAGGATGCTTTATACATGCATTGTCTTCCTGCCGATATCACTGATGTATCGTGTGATGCCGGCGAAGTGAGTAAAGATGTGTTTGAGCAATACCGCATTCCCACCTACCTGGAAGCCGGATTCAAACCTTATATCATCGCCGCCATGATGTTTACCCAGAAGTTTGAAAATCCGGTAGCTGTTTTAAGCGCTATCTTACAAAAGAATCAGAAACGGGTACTTTATTAAAGCATATCCGTTGAATTGGATTCAAAAAAAGCCTTGTGAACTTCACAAGGCTTTTTTGATAAAGAGGAATACCTTACTAAATCATCGTGATGCGGGTGCCGCCATCATCGATGCCTAATTTATCAATTTCCGTAATGAT
>JANTGU010000407.1 GCA_024762735.1 Bacteroidales bacterium
TACGCCGGATTGGGAATTTACGACACCATGCAATACATTCAACCCGATGTAGCCACTATTTGTACGGGTATGGCTGCCTCCATGGGTGCAGTTATTTTGTGTGCCGGCGAAGCGGGAAAACGTACTGCGCTTACCCATTCCAGAGTGCTGATTCATCAGCCCATGGGAGGTGCGCAGGGTCAGGCTTCCGATATCGAGATTACTGCCCGTGAGATTTCAAAACTCAAAAAAGAACTTTACGACATCATCTCCAGGCATACCGGCCAGACTTACAAAAAAGTTTGGAACGATTCCGATCGTGACTATTGGATGACCGCCAAAGAGGCTAAAGCCTATGGTATGATTGATGAAATTCTTGTCAGGAAAAAGACCAAGTAATATCAAATAACCGGAATTGCCATCTGCAAACCCCATGAACAGCCTCCGGGCGGTTCAGCAAAGAGGGTTTTGGGTGGCAATTTTTTTTACTTTTACAACCCAATATTGACAAAATAACATGGCAAAAAAAGATAACAAACAAAGCTGCTCTTTTTGTGGCAGGCCGCAATCACAGGTTGGATTACTTATTTCGGGCCTAGACGGGCAAATATGTAACGAATGTGTTGAACAAGCCTATCAGATAGTAAAAGAAGAGATTAAGTCGAAGAGCAAGGCTTTTAACCTTCCGGAGCTGGACTCCATGAAAACACCTGCGGAAATCAAGGCATTTCTCGATCAGTACGTGATTGGTCAGGAGCAGGCTAAAAAAATTCTTTCGGTGGCCGTTTATAACCACTACAAGCGTATTGGCCACGATGCCATGGCCAAGGAGGTGGAAATTGATAAATCCAATATCATCCTGGTGGGTGAAACAGGCACCGGTAAAACCCTGCTGGCGCGAACCATCGCCCGGATGCTGCACGTGCCGTTTGCCATTGCCGATGCTACCGTTTTAACCGAAGCGGGTTATGTGGGTGAAGATGTGGAGAGTATTTTAAGCCGATTGCTGCAAGCTGCCGACTACAACGTGGAAGCAGCTGAGCGCGGTATCATCTTTATTGATGAAATTGATAAGATTGCCCGCAAAAGCGACAACCCTTCCATCACCCGTGATGTTTCAGGGGAAGGTGTTCAGCAGGCCATGCTCAAGCTGTTGGAAGGTACCATTGTGAATGTGCCACCGCAGGGAGGCCGTAAGCATCCAGAGCAAAAGATGATTCAGGTGAACACCAAAAATATTTTGTTTGTGGCAGGGGGTGCTTTTCAGGGTATCGAGCGTATCATTGCCGCGCGCATGCGTACTTCGGTAGTAGGTTACTCCTTTGCCGGTCATAAGGATGACGAGGTGGATAAGGAAAACCTGTTACAGTACATCTCGCCTGCCGATTTGAAAAAATTTGGCCTTATCCCCGAGATTGTGGGGAGGCTCCCTATTTTAACCTATCTGAATCCTTTGGATAAAGAGGCTTTAAAAAATATTTTGCTGGAACCGAAAAATGCCTTGATCAAACAGTTTGAATCGCTTTTTGAAATGGACGGGATCAAACTTACCTTCGAAAAATCGGTTTATGACTTTATCGTGGAAAAGTCGATGGAATTTAAACTGGGAGCACGGGGACTCCGTTCTATTCTGGAAGGTATTTTGATGGATGCCATGTTTGAGCTTCCTTCTGACAAGAAAAGCAGAAAAATTTTCAGGGTAACACGACGCTATGCCGAGGAAAAATTTAGCAAGGCCAATGTGGCCAAGCTGAAAGCTGCCAGCTAATATTTTACTGGAGACAAAATCTAACAGGATACTCATGGAGGCCAAGAACCTTTGTGCCTGATAAGGCTTGACGGGTGGAGACCGTGAAGGTGAAATACGTTTTTTATAGCTTAACGCTGGCCTGGACTTTTATTTCCGTTTTATGGTTTCCCTCAATCTCGTCAGCACCCGAGCCAATGCTGTCACGGTTGAAATAGGTAGTTTGTGCTACCCGAACCCAAAAAGTAACTTTTCTGCCTGCGCTAATCTTGGCAATCAGGTAAACACGTTGGCCGTTTCCATAGTAGGCCGGCACGCTAAAAGCATACAACACATCATTTTCGTAAGCGTAAATCCGGCTATCCCACGAACCGGTATTAAAAAGTGCGTACCTGAACGTTAGCTGAACAGGTAAGCGGTTTGGCCGGTAAAGCAAATCCTGATAAAGCAGGTATCCATGATCTGTATTCCTGATTAATGGATCGCTAAACCATACATATTCAATGCGGTTTTTTAAAACAATGGAGTGTGACAGGTTCCACGACAGGTTAAACCTGAGGTTGTCCTGTGTGGTGTTGCTGGTTTGTGCCAGATAGTCGTAGCTGCCCTGGTAGCTTTCCTGTGTTAGCTTGTGCCGGTATTTGAGATACATCGTGGCCCTTCGCGAGGGTGAAAAGTTAAGCTGAAACAAAAAATCCTTTCCATACGAGGGGAAGTCAGCCTGAAAGCGCAGCCACGGGAACCGGTAATAATCGATATAGCCTGACAGGGAAAAGCTTTTCGACAGCAGGGCTAAAAAGCCAAAGTAAATGCCTTGTTCGTTGCTGCCGTTTTGTGTGGCACCAAACGGGGAGGCGTAAAAATTGAGAAAACGCTTGCTGTAGTTGTGATAGGTA
>JANTGU010000408.1 GCA_024762735.1 Bacteroidales bacterium
TCCTATTTCAATAGCCCAATTATGGACACTTATCAATAATGAGTATCAACGTGAAGGTAAAATTCTGGGAATCGACCGCTCGATGTTTTACCAACCGGAGAGCCACACACGATTCCGAACTTCGCTGTTTGGTCACCCCCTGGCCTCCCCTTTGGGAGTGGCTGCGGGGCCTCACTCACAAATGGCTCAAAACATTGTGGCGGCCTGGCTCATGGGTTCACGCTATATTGAGCTAAAAACCATTCAAACACTGGATGAGCTGGATGTTTCCAAGCCCTGCATCGACATGCAGGATGAAGGGTACAACTGCGAATGGTCTCAGGAATTAAAGATTCAAGAGAGCTTTAACGAATATCTTAACGCATGGATCATCATTCACATGCTGCATCACATGTTGGGTTTTAAAGGAGATATCGACACCATCTTTAACATGAGTGTAGGGTACAATATGGAGGGCATCTTAAAAGATAACGTACAGTGGTTTTTAACCAACATGCGTGACGCTAAAGAGGCGTTGAGAGCAAGGATAGCAGAGATTGAACCCCTCTTTCCAGCAATAAAAGATATTGATATTCCATCCTCTATTTCTGACAACATTACCTTGTCAACCATGCACGGTTGTCCTGCCAACGAAATTGAAGAGATAGCTCAATACCTGCTTGAGGAACATAAGCTGCACACATTTGTTAAGCTCAACCCTACCCTGCTCGGTCCGGCCCGTTTACGAGCCATACTAAATAAAGAGTTAAAATTTAAAACCACCGTTCCCGATGAAGCCTTCGAACACGATTTAAAATATGAAGATGCGATTAAAATAATTGCCTCCTTGCAAAAAGTGGCCGATAAAGAGGGGTTGACTTTTGGACTTAAACTTACCAACACCCTTGAATCGCTTAACGAGAAAAATGTTTTTGGAGCCGAAAATGATATGATGTACATGAGTGGCCGTGCCCTGCACCCCATCTCCATCAACGTGGCTGCCAAGCTGCAAAAAGATTTTGGTGGCAAGCTGAAGCTCTCTTTTTCTGGGGGTATTGATGCTTTCAACGTGGCGGATACGCTGGCCTGCGGATTTAAAACCATCACGGTGTCATCCGACCTGTTAAAACCGGGAGGCTATACCCGCATGAAACAATACTTTACCAACCTTTCAGGTGATTTCGACAAGGTTCACGCCAACAATATTTCTGAATTTATCCGAAACAATTCGGAAGGTAATCATGAAGAGGAGGCTGCATTCAGTAGGTTGCTCAACTATGCTGATCAGACGATTCATTCGGCGCACTACCAACGGAACTATTTGCGAACGCCCACCATCAAAACGCCAAAACCACTTGATGTTTTCGACTGTATTAGCGCCCCTTGCGAAGCTACTTGTCCGGCTCATCAGGGCATACCGTCTTACATGTATTTCACGGCCCAAGGCGATTTTGAGTCGGCTTACAAAGTAATTGCCCAAACCAATGCTTTTCCCAATGCCACCGGCATGGTTTGCGATCATGTTTGTCAAACCCGGTGCACGCGCATCAATTACGATGAAACATTGGCCATTCGTGATATTAAAAGGTTTGTGGTTGAGTGGCATAACCAGCATAACGGAAACAGTGCTACCAACCCGGATACATCAAACGGAAAAAAGGTGGCCATCGTGGGAGCAGGCCCTACGGGGTTGTCGGCGGCTTATTTTCTTCGAGAAAACGGCTTTGATGTGGAGGTATTTGAAGCCAAAGAAAAACCGGGGGGTATGGTATCGGGGGCCATCCCGAAATTCAGGATTGCTGATGAAACGGTTTGGAAAGATGTTGCCGAGATTGAAAAAATGGGCGTAAAAATCAACTATGGCCATAAAGTCAACAAGACTGAATTTGAGCATCTTCAAAAAGCCTATCACGCCACCATTATTGCCATAGGCGCCCAGGGTGTTCCTGCACTGAATATTCCGGGCATCCATGCCAATGGCGTTTTTGAGTCGCTGGAATTTCTTGAAAAGATAAGAAATGGCGAACCTGTTCAGGTAGGTCGTAAGGTAGCTGTTATAGGCGGGGGAAACACGGCCATGGACATTGCCCGAACCGCCTTCAGAATGACGCCGGATGACGGAAAAGTAACCATTGTTTACCGCAGAACGATTGATGAAATGCCCGCTGTTTTTCAGGAAATCGTGGACGCCATGAAAGAGGGAGTAGCCTTTATGGAACTTGCTTCCCCTGTGGAAATCCTTACTAATGACCGGGGTAAAGTAACAGGATTGAAATGTATTAAAATGCAATTGGGTAAACCTGACGAGAGTGGACGCCGGCGCCCTGTACCCATCGAGGGCAGTGAATTTATTGTTGAGGCTGACACGGTAATCCCATCCATTGGCCAAAAAGTAACGGTCGATTTTACCAACCCAAATCTACTCAAAACCCACCAGGATGGTTTCGAAACACAAATTGACAATGTCTATATTGGTGGAGATGCCCGGCTGGGTGCCGCTTCATTGATAAAAGGTGTTGCCGACGGGAAAAAAATAGCTGAAATCATTACCACTAAAGCGGGTCAGAAATTTAACCTTGTAAACGATGAACCTTCTGAAAGAGTGAAAAAACCTTTAACAGAACTGATGACTAAAAAGGCCG
>JANTGU010000409.1 GCA_024762735.1 Bacteroidales bacterium
CCGTTAAAAGAATTCGCAACAGGATTTAAATAAGTATCTTTTAAAGCTATTTCAGTTATTGAACCGCTCTTTTTAAACAACAGTATTCTGCCCATTTTTGAAAGAGATACAAAGGGGTACAATGGATAATAGTACCATTTAACAAATCTTTTTCGGATATATTTTTTTTCAGGTTTACTGGTTTTAATAAAATACTTTTGATTAAATCGATATTTTTCAACATTGATGTATGGAAATATCACTTCACCGTAATATGAATTTCCTCCGCCGTTTTTGGTTAGATCAATGAGTAAAGTGTTTATTTGTTTTTGATGGATGTTGTTAAAGGTGCAGTCTAAGAAATGTAAATATTCCCCCTTGTTTATTCCTGAAAATGTATTGATGGTCAGTAGTCCCGTAGTGTCGTTTAAAAATCTGAATGTGTATTTCTCCTTTGCTTTTCTTTTTCCCGGCTTGAACAAGTTTACTGACAGATGTTTTTTAATACCCTTCCTTTCAACGGTGATATTTAAACTATCTGAATAACCATAGCCTATGAACAAATAGTATGAAAAATAGTGGCTAAGTTTTCTGATTTTTTGATTAGCGATATCGCCATTAACTAATTTTTTTAGGGCTAATAATTCAGGTGCTGGTACATTGTTAATCGATAGAATGATATCATTACTGATTAATTTAGCTGTTTGACTACTTGCTACATAAATTTTATTGTTGGACACATTTACGCGAAATGGTAATTGAGTGTTTTCTTCTCTATACCTGTCTCTAAGGTTCTTTGATGGATAAATATTAGTGTGTCCATCGCCCATAAGATTAGCCAATGTGGTCATTTTTAGTGAAAAATCATCAATAGAAATGCTGTCATCCAATTGTTCTTTTACAGTTAAAAGTTTATTGTTTAACTCTTCTTTTGAAATATTAAAATAAAGATTGGGATGTATTTGTTCTGCTTGTTCGAAAAAGAAATCGATATCTTCTATTGCATCTTTACGACTAATTTTTTTTTGAGCATAACAATTAGAGTATACCCCTAATAATATGACTGATAATATGATAATTTGTTGTTTCATGTTTTAGTAAATATGTTATTGATTTATGTGCCCACTTCGACTACGCTCAGTGTGACAGACTACGCTCAGTGTGACAGACTACGCTCAGTGTGACATACTACGCTCAGCGCGACAGACAACTCTATTATTAACTTTTTAAACAGTGTCCGGTATTCCGGTTTCAAACGGGTTTTCGGGGTCGTTGCTCCACTCAAACCAGCCCCCGTCGAATACCGACACCCGCGGCCAACCCAGCAGCCAGGCGTTAAACCAGGCTTCGCTACCTCGCCAGCCGGTACCGCAATAAAAGGCAAGATGCTTATCAGGGGTAATCCCTATTGATTTCCAGTTGGCTTCCACCTCGTGGTATTCTCGGGTAGTATGATCGGTATTTCTGTAATTTTCCATGTGGTAAGCATCGGTACCACAGTTGCCAAAAACAGCCCCCGGAATCCGGCCTTTTTTCTCGATATAGTTGTAGCCACTCACCTCGCCAATGTACTCGGGCCAGCTGCGAACACACACTAACTCGGCATCATCAGCTTTTAACATCTCTTTGGCTTCGGGTACATCCACAATTATTTTGGGATGGGCAGGAATGGTAATTCCGAAATCTTTCACGGGAACTTTTTCCACATCATCAGTGGTTACCTCATACCCTGCATCAACCCACGATTGGAATCCTCCATTCAGGACTCTTACGTCTTCCACACCGGCATACATCATAATCATGGCATTGCGGATGGCGCCAATGTGTCCGGCAGCACTTCCGGGAAAATCATCGTCGTTGTCAGGGTCCATGTATTTGCCATAAACAACTACCGTGGTGTTAGCTGTAATGCCGTGTTGCTCCAGTGCTTTTTTAAGTTCTTCGGGCGCCCTCCGGTTCCATGTTTCGGGCGCCTCCAATGCAAGGGTATCCATGTCGATGGCTCCGGGAATGTGGCCGGTGAGATAAGCATCACGGTTGCGATAGTGTGCGTGACAGATAACAATTTTCCGGCCATCGTGTTTGGGTGGAATTCCACCGTCAAGGGCTGTTTTAACCCATTGTGGCGAAACAAGGTTTTTGTATCGTGCCATTTTATCCATGGGCAGGTTGGGGTTGGCCGACCATTCATCAATAAAGTGGTTATAAACGCCGGTTTTTGGGTAGCCTAACCGGTTAAAGGTGGCAGCCATTTTCAAACTTTCTTCATCATCATAACTGTAAACAATAATTTGCTTGTCGTGTGCCATTCCTTTTGATTGGATGATTTCAATCAAATCCATATATTTTGTCCACTTGAACGGGATGCTTTTGGCTCCCTGAATATGGCCCCCTCTTTTTTCGTGCTGTAATTTCCAGCCGTTGTAGGCATCAATCTGACGGGCATCAATTAGTATGACACCCTCATCTTTAATTAGTTTCAAAACCTCTCCTGTTGAGTATTCATATTGCTTTTTATCATTCATAACTTTAAAATATTATTGTATCTATATTAATAGATAAAAGTAATCTTTTTAATGGTATAATACGACACCTTTATGATTTGTTTTTAAACTTTAACGGTTTGCCATCAACAGGGGTT
>JANTGU010000410.1 GCA_024762735.1 Bacteroidales bacterium
TATCCAGCATCCGCCATTTTCCACGGGGGAGGTCTTTTTTTGTGAGGCCTGCAAAAAACACCCGGTCGAGTTTGATGACCTGATAACCCATGTGTTCGAACATCCTGCGGACAATCCGGTTACGTCCCGAATGCAATTCAACACCAATTTGTTTTTTATCGTTATCGCGGGTGGCATATGCAATGCTGTCAGGTTTTACAAAGCCATCGTCGAGCTGAATACCGGCGGCCAGTTTTTCCAGATCATCTTTTTGCAGATTCTTGTCGAGAAAAACATGGTATATTTTTTTAACGCCAAATTTCGGGTGCGTCAGTTTTTTAGTCATTTCCCCATCGTTGGTAAAAAGCAACAACCCAAGGGTATTCCGGTCGAGCCTTCCTACCGGGTAAATTCTCTCTTTACATGCATTTTCAACCAGGGTCATAACCGTTCTCCGGTTCTGGGGGTCATCCATGGTTGTGATAAATCCTTTGGGCTTGTTAAGCAAAAGATACCGCAACTTTTCCCGGCGCAATGTCTGTCCGCCATATTGCACTTTATCGGTAGGCGCAACTTTTGTGCCCAGTTGGGTAATCACCTTGCCATTAACTTTTACAACACCACTCTCTATCAGTCGGTCGGCTTCCCGGCGCGAACAAATACCGGCATCAGCAAGGTATTTGTTTATCCTGATCAGGTTGTCAGTTGACGGTTGTTTGGCGCTTGTACGTTTTGATGTATGCCCGGATGATTTCCGTTTTCCGTGAAATCCTTTCCGTTCAGGCTTTGGCCCCCTGCTATTCTTCCTTCTCGCTTTATCGTTCATGTTCAGCTAAATATGAGCGTGCAAAATTAACAATTGTTCGCACTTAAGCCGGGTTAATTTTTGCCATCAACATCAGATTTGCATTTTACGCTTTTTTGCCTTATATTTACAGTCAATTTTTAATTGCGAATCCCATGTCTGAAAAAATTGTAACCCTGGCCACCCTCACCTATATGAGGGCACAATTGTTAAGTGCGATGCTTGAACGAAATGGCATCGAGTGCTTCATGACCAACATCAACCGGATGAAAGAATCGCCCGGAGGTGTAAAGGTAAATATCCAGGAAGATGATGTGGAGCAGGCAATTCGTGTGTATGCTGATTTTAAAGGGGCGTATGGGGCTCAAAAAGAAAAAGCTGTTGAATATATGCGTAGTATCCGGCGTATTCTTGTGCCTGTTGATTTTACCCCCCATTCAGAAAATGCCGCTTTTTACGCATTGAAACTGGCTGCTGTTTTAAAGGCCAGTATTCAACTGGTTAACGCTTACCTTGAACCTGTTGGGTCTCCCCAGTCGTATTTAGAGTCGTACACCTACCAGGTAAATCTTGATAACATCATTAAAGAAATTGAAGAAGAAACAGAAAAAAGCCTGAGTGCTATTGCTGAACGGCTAACCGATAAAATTAAAAAAGACAAGCTGTACAATGTTAACATTTCGTGGGACATGCATAAAGGCAATGCGGTGAACTCCATTTTGAACCATGCACGTGAATACAGGGACGGTTTAATTGTGATGGGCACAAGAGGCAGCAAACTGGAGGGGCTTCGATCTTTTGGAAGCGTAACGGCCCATTTAATTGAAAAATCAACTGTTCCCATCCTTGCCGTTCCACACGATTATGACGCCCACTGGGCAAAACTACCTGAACGGGTTTTATATGCCACCAATTTTGATCAAACAGATTTTATGGCTTTGCGCCGGCTGGTATCCTTTATCAAACCCTTTAACGCCAAATTAATATGTGTTCATGCCGCACAAGATGACTCTGAAATGATTGATGAAATTCAAATGCGAAAAATGAAAGAACACCTCTTAGAAACCATTGACAATTACAGCCTGGAATGCGGCATTCTTAAAACAGTTGATTTACAGCAGGGCCTTGAAGACTTTATTAAGGAACGCGAAATTGACGTATTGGCCCTTACGACTCACCAAAGGGGGTTTTTCGAACGGATTTTTAAACCCAGTGTTACTAAAAAATTCCTTTTCCAAACCCATATTCCGCTCTTGGTTTTTCAATCGCGGCCATAATCGGAAAGAATAACGTAGGCCACCAACAAGCCCACAAAAGCACCACATAGCAGCAGGTTGCATGTGCCAAGCCAGAGTTTTAGCATGAGCAAGATGATAAGCAGCGCCAAAGTTATGCGCCCTATCCATTTTTTTCGGAATTGTATCTGCTTACTCATTTTCTTTACTCGGGATAAAATGCATCTTTGATGTGATATATTTCCGGCACAGCATCTTTCAAAATGATAGCAACAATATCGAATCGTGAATCGCAGTCCAGTTCATTTTCTTCAAGATAAGCTTCGGTAGCACGGATTAAAAAGGCTTCTTTCCGATAATCAACCGCGTCTTCGGGAGGACCAAAATAATCAGTACTGCGGGTTTTAACTTCTACGATTACCAACTCATCACCATCCCTGGCAACAATGTCAATCTCATCTTTATCGTGTCGCCAGTTGGTTTCCAGAATTTTGTAGCCTTTTTCTTCCAACATTTTTTGTGCTATTAATTCTCCTTCTTTTCCCAATTGATTGTGTTGTGCCATGGTGGTTGGGTAGTGGTTTTAACGTGC
>JANTGU010000411.1 GCA_024762735.1 Bacteroidales bacterium
CACATTTGAATATCAATACGTTATAAAAGGTCTTTGAAAAAAGTGCGGAAAACAGGAGCCTGGTTACTCTACCAGCTCAAAGTCGAGCTGTCGGCGGCCAAGATCCACTTTTTTCACGAGGACATTTACCTTGTCACCCAGCCTGTAAACCATGCCGGTGTTACGTCCCAGGATTCTGTAGTTATCTTCATCGAGCACGTAAAAATCATCTTTCATGTGCTGCATGCGTATCAGTCCTTCGCTTTTGCTTACCGCGAGTTCGACAAAGAGCCCCCACTTGCTTACCCCTGAAATAACGCCTTCAAAAACTTTCCCTACTTTATCCTGTAAAAACTCAACCTGCTTGTATTTGATGGAGGCACGCTCGGCTTCCGTGGCTCGTTTTTCCATATCCGACGAATGTTTGCAATACTCTTCGTACTCCTCTTTGTTAACCGATGATTTTCCTTCGAGATAGCGCTGTAGCAATCGGTGAACCATCATGTCAGGGTAACGGCGAATAGGGGAGGTGAAGTGAGAATAGTAAGGAAACGCCAGCCCGTAATGACCGATGTTGTCGGTGGAGTAAATGGCTTTTGACATGGTTCGTATGGCGATGGTTTCGATTAGGTTTTCTTCGCCCTTGCCCTTTATTTTATTAAAGAGTTGGTTGTACGATTGTGCCAGCGCCTGCCGGTTGCTGATGTTCAGGTGATGTCCCATCTTTTTCAGGAACTGCACAAAGGTGTTCAGCTTCTCGGGGTTGGGCTCATCGTGGATACGATACACAAAGGTTTTGGCTTTTTTGTTCCTGTCGACTTTGCCCACGTGCTCCGCCACCTTTTTATTGGCCAGCAGCATGAACTCCTCCACCAGGTGATTGGCCTCTTTTTGTTCTTTGATGTAGGTTTCTATGGGTTTGCCTTTTTCATCTAATTTAAACTTAACTTCCAGTGTATTGAAATTGATGGCTCCGCTGGCAAACCGTTGCTCGCGCATGATGGAGGCCAGCTTGTGCAGGGTTAAAATTTCTTCCGGGAAATCTCCCTTGCCGGTTTCAATAATTTCCTGTGCCTCTTCGTAAGCATACCTTCTGTTGGATTTAATCACTGTTTTACCAAACCATTGCGACAGTACTTCCGCTTTGTCGTTCATGGTAAATACTGCCGAAAAGGTTAGCTTTTCCTCGTTGGGTCGTAACGAACAAACTCCGTTAGACAGCTTTTCGGGCAGCATGGGAATGACCCTGTCAACCAAATAGATGGAAGTGCCCCGCTCGTAAGCCTCTTTTTCAAGGGCGGTGCCGGGTTTAACGTAGTGCGACACATCGGCAATGTGGATGCCCACTTCCCAGACGTTTGTTTTAAGTTTCCGGATAGAGAGGGCATCATCAAAATCTTTGGC
Source organism: Bacteroidales bacterium (assembly GCA_024762735.1). Lineage (GTDB taxonomy): Bacteria > Bacteroidota > Bacteroidia > Bacteroidales > F082 > B16-G9. Next base: position 1,384 of record JANTGU010000411.1, read on the forward strand.
ATCCCACGGGTCGATGGTGATGGTAAACACATCACGGAAATCTTTCCTCTTCTTAAGCTCCTCCTTGGTGAGTTTGTATTGTATTTTGTCAGCCTCTTTTTCCACCTCTTTGGGAAACGACAGCGGGAAATTGTACTCTGATAAAATCGACTGCATCTCCACGTCGTTGTTGCCGGGTAGTCCCAACACCTGGACAATCTCCCCAAAGGGGTTGTTGGAATGCTCGGGCCACTCAGTCAGTTTAGCCAGCACTTTTTGTCCGCTCACGGCCTTATTCATCTTTTCTTTGGGAATAAAAATGTCGTAGGGCATGGTTTTGCTGTCGGGCACCACGAAGCCAAAGTTTTTACTTTTCTCGAAAATACCCACCCAGGTATCTTTTTCTCTTTTTAAAATTTCAACAATCTGGCCTTCCGGTTTCCGGCCTTTTCTTTTGGGCAGGATAAGTACCTTGACATGGTCGCGGTTGATGGCGTGATTAAGGTTGTTAGGCATGATGAGAATGTCGTCGCCTCCTTCGTCCGAAATAATGTAGGCTTTGCCGGTCTCTTTCATTTCGACTGTGCCGGTAATGTATTTATGCTTGTTGGCAAACTCGTTCAGTTTCTCGGCTGGGAGCATGAATTTCCCCTTTTTTACTTCGATGAGGTCACCCTCCTCGAATAACTGATCGATGACCCGGCGAACCATGTCGCGGGTAGCTTTATCGCGAATGCCGAGGTTAAAAGCAATTTGTTTGTAATTGAGTGCTTTAAACGGGTTATCGGCAAACTCGCTAAGGATTACTCCCTGCAGCGTGCCTTTAAATTTTCTTTTGTTTTTTTTTCTTGACATAATTTGTAAATTTTTGTGGTTTTGGTAATAAGATTAGGTTTCGAAATTCAAATTTCAATGGACGGGTTGGCTCAGTCATCATTTAAAATCCGAAGGAAAGGATAAATATTAACAGGCTGCAAAGATACACAACAAATTAAAGCGCTTGCTTTATTTACAAAAGCTTAACAATGTTTGATAAATTGATGGTTTGATGGTTCAATTGTTCGACTGTTCTATAGCTCGATGGTTTCATTGCCCTATTGCCTGTTTGTTACATTATGCCATTTTAATACATTTAAGCATTCACGCATTTAATCATTTAAGCATTTAATCATTGAACCCCTCTTCTAAAACTTAAAACTATATGAAACATAGGGCATGCCGGGGAAGAGG
>JANTGU010000412.1 GCA_024762735.1 Bacteroidales bacterium
CACCAACAGGATAGAGAAAAAAGTGATGGATACACTCAGGGTGTGTGAAATAGATACTTTTGCTATTTTCTTTTTCTCGAGCCACTTCACCATGGGCGTTCCCAGGATCGATATAAAGGTGGCGATTAAAATATAGATGACCAAATCGGAAAATAACCATGCAAAAAGCACAAAAAGCACAAAAAGTAAAAGGTTTATCAGGGGGCGCAAATAATTTGTGGTGGTTTCGCTCATGGTTCGCAATTTTTTTCAAAAGTAGTTTATTTTTTTAAAAAGCATAAAACAGGCTAATCTTGTAGGCAAAGTTATCGCCAACCTTTGGAAGGTGATAAGGACCATACCGGTACATTACCCCGACACCCAAATCATATACTTGCAAGTTTAATAATTTTCTTATCACCAACCCCGATTCGTAATAACCTTTGTCCAGGGTTTTAAAGTCATAGTTTATATGCTCTTCAGGATGTGTCAGTGTTCCAAACGATAGGTTTGTCAGGAGCAGCAATTGGGGTTTCCATTTCCCAATAGATACCAGCAAATCTTTAAAATCCCAGGTTAAAAACAGCGAAGCATACCGGTCTGACAAGAACTCGTTGGCGCGCATGGTGCCAAAGGTGTAGGGTGCGTAGATGGTGAACATGGCGTAGGTTCCGTTGGCAGCAAACAGTTCGGTCGCAGGTGCCGGCCCCTTGGCGATGCCGCCGCTCAACATCCAGGTAAGACTGCCGGCATAGTTAGTGTTGATAGTGTGTAAAACCCTCAGATTAAGTTTTGAGTAACCAAAATCGCTGTTTAACAAACCTTTTATGCCTTGCGTGTACTTAAACCACACCACGGGGTAATCCGATCCAAACGAAACCGGCCCTTTGGTAGTTTGCATTATTTTTTCACGATAGGCGTACCTAAATTCAAAAACAGCCTTAGTAATATGGTAGGTCTGCGGTACTATATCAGGACTATAAGGGGTGTAGATGTAATCGCCATAAGCCTGTTTGTTTTGTTGAATAAACCCGATGTTCCAGCTAAAGTCGCGAAAGGCCTTTATTTTAAACTGGTAGTTCAATTCGTATCCACGCGTGATATTCATCCGCTTGGTGAAAAACTGCCCGAAATAGTTGGCGTTCCAAACCTGGTCGTTATCGGTAAAAAAGCTGGTTCCCCCGCTGGCCAGGACAGTCATGTAGTAATTAAATCTGATTTTTGAATCGGAAGGCTTATGCACCAATACCGAAACATCACCGCCGTATTTAAACATCTTATCTCTAAAACCGTAACCCACGAAGCCACCGAGGGTAACCACTTTTGATACTTTATGATTGGTGTGTGCTCCTGCGCCCACGTAAAAGCCTTCGTATTCGTTGTAATGGAAAAACTTATTGATATCGAAATCAACAGGTCCCCAGGGAATAACCCCTGACATAAGGCTTTGGGCGGTAGAAGCATATTTGTCAAAGTCGGTTTCTTTGCCAATGGAATCGATCACCCGGTAGGTCTCGCGTTCCCTGGTGCTTAGAGAGTCAGAACGATACCGGTTCCAAAAATCCTCTTTCTTTTTGGTGGCGTCTTCCCCGACCTCTACCTCGTGAAAGCCAAAATCTTTTTTTCTTAACCCGGGATGCAGGTTGATGTCTCTTAAATAGCTGGTGCCATGGGCTACTAAAGCATAGGAGTGTTTGCCTGATCCTACCTTCATATTGGTAAAAATAACATCGGTGTTGAGCTGCGTGGGAAACCAATGACCTTCCACCTGTTCGTACAATTGCTGAATTTGGATGGTCAGCCCGGTGGTGTCTTTGGAGGGCTCTGCCTTTACATTTTGGATGGCCCACCCGTTGCTGTTGATGTACAGAAACCCTTTTAGCCCGTCAAACCTGGTATTGATTCGGGGACGATAACTAATAATAAAGGTGGTGTCGCCCTTGTCGTTATACGTGGTATCCTCCAGTAAAAAGAAATATTTGCGGGTGCTTCCCTTGCTTATAGGATTGATGTAGTTTTGATTCAGGATGTTAATCTTTTCGTCATAAAACGAAGTGGACTGAATCTGCGAAAGCATAAAAACAATCACGGGGTTTTTAAAACCGGAAACCTTGGTGGCGATTACATTTTCCTGGTTAAGCTTTGGTTTAAGGTACTTGCGCTCGGTAACCGTTTCGCTCATAAAAAAATCCTGCTTGTCGAGCAGCTTTCTCACTTTTAGTTCGGAAGTGTCCATGAGTGCGGTATCCATTTTCATCAGCGAATCGGCATCAGCGGTCAGTATCATTTTATCGTACGACACATACGAAAACTCGGGAAGGTTTTCAGGGTTGTTGCTGTCGCGATGGGCAATCACCAGGTTGATAATTCGATGGGCAGGATTGATGCCGGGAAACACGGTTACCTCATCCAGGTCAATCGACTTGGGAGTAAGCTCGATATTTTGAATTTTTTTTGAATAGTCAATAGGATAGCTGATGGTTTCGTAGCCCAAATAGGAGAGTTTAAGGCAGCAGCTGTTGGCCGGCAGGTTGATTTTGAATTTACCATCGATATCACTCACGGTGCCCGAAGTACTGTTTTCAGTAATGATGTTAACAAAA
>JANTGU010000413.1 GCA_024762735.1 Bacteroidales bacterium
CGTTGGAGAAATAGCCGTGTTCTGCTAACACTGAAAGACTTATCACGGTGTCTCCAATTCGTGTGGCAGCCTCCACCCGTCCCCGGCCAAAGTCGGCAATGCCAAAGGGGATGTTTTGGATTGGGAAATCAGAATCTTTGTCGACTTCAATCCAACTTTTCAACTTCGGGTTATTAGCTTTGATAGTAGTGTTCATTTATAAAATCTTAAATCTTAATTCTCTATTCTTAACTCTTAATTCTACAGGGTTCCTCTGTTTTCCTGCTCTCTTTCGATGGACTCGAACAGGGCTTTAAAGTTTCCTTTTCCAAAAGACTCGGCACCTTTACGCTGGATAATCTCAAAGAAAAAAGTGGGTCTGTCCTGTACCGGCTTGGTAAAAAGCTGGAGCAAATACCCTTTGTCGTCGCGATCGATTAGTATGTTGAGTTTCTTAAGGGTTTTCATGTCCTCTTCGATGATTCCTACCCGTTCTTCCACCGTGTCATAGTAGGTGTCCGGAACAAAGAGAAAGTCGACGCCTCTGGCTCTTAGGTCTGAAATAGTGGCGATAATATTATCGGTTGCCATGGCCACATGCTGGGGGCCGGGACCAATGTAGAAATCGAGGTACTCCTCAATTTGCGATTTTTTTAGCCCTTTAGCCGGCTCGTTGATGGGGAACTTGATGCGCATGTTTTCATTGGCCATCACTTTACTTTTGAGCGCTGTAAATTCGGTGCTGATGTCTTTGTCGTCAAAGGAGATAAGCTGGTCAAAACCCATCACGGTACGGTAAAAATCAGCCACTTTGTCCATTTCACCTTCATGTACATTGCCAACAATATGATCCACGAACAGCAGTCCTGTGTCGGCAGGGTGGTATTCCGGTTTCCATTCGATAAATCCGGGAAAAAAGAGGCCGTTATAGTTTTTCCTGTCCACAAAAACGTGGAGGGTTTCGCCATAGGTGTAAATGGCTGATGTGGTAATGGTGCCGTTGTTATCCGACTCTTCTTTGGGCTCAAAGGCGGGTTTCGCGCCACGGGCAACTGTATGCTCAAAGGCTTGTTTAGCATCTTCCACATTGAGGGCGATAACCTTGACACCGTCACCATGAAGCTGGTGGTGCTTGGCAACGGGTGAATCGGGAGTAAGTGCCCCGGTTAACACGAGTGTAATTTTTCCTTGCTTAAGCACATAGGAAGTTCGGTCCTTAAGCCCTGTTTCCAATCCTGCATAAGCTACAGGTTGAAAGCCAAAAGCCGATTGGTAGTAGTGGGCAGCCTGTTTGGCATTGCCTACATAAAATTCAACATAATCGGTTCCCGAAATGGATAATAAGTCTTTAGACATCTTGTTTGTTTTTATTTTGTAATGAGGGTGTAATTTTATTTTTTATGGTTAGGAGCAGCATCGCCCTGTCGAAATTAACCTAACCATGATTTGTAATAATCAGGATCTTCTATTTGAAGGGCTTCTGTTGTTAGTTTTAAGGGTTTAAACGTGTCAACCATCACGGCATATTCCCTGGTTTCTTTTTTCCCGATACTTCTTTCGATGGCTCCCGGGTGAGGGCCGTGAGGAAGTCCCATGGGATGAAGTGTTATTTGTCCTTTTTCAATATTGTTGCGGCTCATAAAGTCGCCATCCACGTAATAGAGCACCTCGTCAGAATCGATATTGCTGTGATGATAAGGAGCAGGAATGGCTTTAGGATGGTAGTCATAAAGACGCGGCACAAAAGCGCACGTTACAAAGTTGGCGGTTTCAAAAGTTTGATGCACCGGTGGGGGTTGATGGATTCGTCCTGTCAGCGGCTCGAAATCATAAATCGAGATGGCGTAAGGGTAGTGATATCCATCCCATCCGATGGCGTCAAACGGATGATGCTCGTAATGATACCCGAAAATGGTATCCTGAGCTTTTATTTTGATGAGAAAATCGCCATGCTTGTCATGCGTTATCAGCTTGCCGGGTGTTTTTATATCACGTTGGTAGAACGGAGCATGCTCTAAAAGTTGTCCCTCGGAATTCAGATATCTTTTTGGAAAACGTAAAGGACTGTATGATTCAACGATGAAAAGTCTGTTGTCTTCGTTGTTGAATTGAAATTGGTACACTGTTCCCCGCGGGATAACAATGTGATCGCCTTCTTTAAAAGGAAGTTCTCCGTAAACAGTATTAAAAATGCCACTTCCCCGGTGGACAAAAATCATCTCGTCGGCATGGGCGTTTTTAAAAAAGTAATCTGTCATCGACTTTTTAGGTGATGCCAGGATAATCTGAATATCATCATTGAGCATTACTGTTTTTCTGCTAGATATGTAATCCTCTTCGGGATGAATGTTAAAACCTTTTAGTGCCCTGCTTTGTAGGTTCTTACTGATAGCAATCTTGGGGGTTACATCGATGGGAGTATCTATTTTTAGTACTTTGGTGGGTGGGTTTAAATGGTAAACAATCGAATAAAGGTCAGAAAAACCTTCTGACGAAACCACCTCCTCGGCATATAGTCCTCCCGCTGGCTTTTCAAATACTGTATGACGCTTTTTAGGGGTCTCTCCTTTGACTAAATAGTGTGGCATATTAATTTAGAA
>JANTGU010000414.1 GCA_024762735.1 Bacteroidales bacterium
CATACGAAATGCCTGATGACTATAATGATGTGGATCTGGTTTTAGAAAACCTTGATATTGTGGGTTTTGTAACCGAATCGCACCAGGAAGTAATCAGCGGAAATATGGCTGAGGTAACCCTGGTTGATTCATATGAGTACGACGCTGCCATTTATTCATGCACTGTTCCGCAAACAGCATGTACCGGTGTATTAAATGCCGAAGTGATGATAAAAAATTATGGTACAGAAAATTTAAGCAGTCTTGATTTTACGTACTTCGTAAATGATGAAGAACCTGCCGAATACAATTGGACCGGCAACTTGGCGCAGGGCGAAACAGAAATGGTGAGTTTACCGGAATATGTTTATGCGGCTACCGATAACAATATTATTAATATTGAATGTGATATGCCGAGTGGCCATGCTGACCAACTCCCGCGTAACGACGTTTATAAAAACAACAGCAAAGGTTCACAAACCTTTCCGGGCGAATGCTATTTTGGCGTTCAAACCCCGGAAAACCCGGAAGACCTGACATGGAATATCGTTGATGAGAATGGGGAAGTACTTGTTGAAGGTGGCCCTTACTCTTCCGGTGGTTTTAAAGTTACAGCCGTATCGTTCCCCGAAAGCGGTTGTTATACCTTAACTGTTAATGATGCATCGGGCAGTGGACTGGATGGAGGCCTGTATGTGATACTTAGTTCAGGATCGAGCACCTTGTGGACAGGTAAACCTTTTACCGACAAAGCCGTTGCTGAACTGGCCTATGATATCACCATTGATGTTCCTGAAAACGAAATCATTGCAGATGTTTCCGTGTACCCAAACCCGGTTTCACAAACTGCCAACATCGATTTCTTTTTAAACAATGAAACCATGGTTGATATAGCTGTGTTTGATATGTTGGGCAGAAATGTCATGAATCTTTTTAAAGGGGAGATGGCAAGTGGAAAACAAAGCATCAAAATGGATGCCACCGGTTTGAACAAAGGTGTTTACTTTATTAAATTCCGTATGGACAATGAAGTATTCACACAAAAAATTAGTCTCAATTAACACTGCACTGACTTAAAGAAAAAAGAGCGCTTGTTAAAGCGCTCTTTTTTTATATTAACTCATCAACAACACCATCCGCTACAAAATTAGGTATGGTTACACGCAGGGTTGGATTTTTTTCCATCGCGCGTTTAATGGCATAAATCGCTCCTTTGTTACGTGCCCATCCCCTGCGCGAAATACCATTGTTTACATCCCAAAAAAGCATCGATTTTAACCTTCTTTCGGCTTCAGGAGTCCCATCAAGCAGCATCCCAAACCCACCATTAATCACCTCTCCCCATCCAACACCACCTCCATTGTGAACAGACACCCAGGTAGCACCCCTGAAGGCATCGCCAATTACATTTTGAATGGCCATATCAGCGGTAAAGGCTGAACCGTCGTAAATATTTGAGGTCTCGCGAAAGGGTGAATCTGTTCCGGAAACATCGTGGTGGTCGCGGCCTAACACAACAGGGGCAGTTATTCTCCCATCTTGAATGGCCTTGTTAAATGCAGTTGCAATTTGAATTCTTCCATCGGCATCAGCATATAAAATACGCGCCTGCGAACCTACGACCAGTTTATTATCCTGTGCCCCTTTAATCCACTGGATATTGTCTGCCATCTGGCTACGAATATTGTCCGGTGACGATTTCATCAAGTCATTAAGCACATCTGAAGCAATTTTATCTGTTACAGCCAAATCCTCCGGATTACCGGAAGTACACACCCAACGGAAGGGGCCAAAACCATAATCAAAAAACAGTGGCCCCATAATATCCTGCACATAAGAGGGGTATTTAAAGGTGATCCCGTTATCTGCCATTACATCGGCACCAGCCCGGGAAGCTTCGAGAAGGAATGCGTTACCGTAATCAAAAAAGTAGGTACCGCGGCCGGTGTGTTTGTTAATCGCGGCTGCTTGTCGGCGGAGGCTTTCCTGCACCTTTTCCTTAAACAATAAGGGCTGTTCAGCCATCATTTTATTTGATGCTTCGTAGCTAAGACCGACCGGATAATAACCACCGGCCCAAGGATTATGCAAAGAAGTCTGGTCAGAGCCTAAGTCGATGTGAATTTTTTCCTCATCAAATTTTTCCCAAACATCAACAATGTTTCCTACATAAGCGATGGAAACAATTTCTTTATTTTTTTTAGCTGCCCGAACCCGAATGACCAACTCATCCAGGTCAGCAATCACCTCATCCACCCAGGCCTGCTTATGGCGCTTGGCAGCGGCATAAGGATTTACTTCGGCAGTAACTGAAACAAGGCCTGCTATATTTGCCGCTTTGGGTTGTGCTCCCGACATACCCCCCAGCCCGGAGGTAACAAATAGTTTACCGGCAAAAGGGTTCTCCCCTTCTTTGGCCATTTTTCTGGCCGCATTCATTACGGTTATGGTCGTTCCATGCACTATGCCTTGATGGCCGATGTACATATACGAACCTGCTGTCATCTGACCATATTGGGAAACTCCCAGTGCGTTGAATTTCTCCCAATCATCCTGGCTTGAATAATTGGGGATGACCATTCCGTTGGTTACCACCA
>JANTGU010000415.1 GCA_024762735.1 Bacteroidales bacterium
TAGCCCACCATGATAAAAAAGATGGGGATAAAAAAACCGTAGCCCATCCCGTCGAGTTTGACCATCACCAGCGATCGTTCGCGGTGTAAAAAGGCCGAATGCAACAGGCCACTCAAAAAAGCACCCAATAAAATAACCTCTTCGCCAATGTATTGCGAAATGACAATAAAAATGAGGATAAGCAACAAGATACTGCGCATATTTATTTGCGATGCAGCATGCGACAGCTGGTAAGTAACTCGTTTAAGAGCGGGAATATGTTTAAGCTTTTGCCCGATAAAATAAAACAGGTAAAAAAGAGCAAACAGGGCAATAATCAGCAACAAATCCCAGTGAAAACCATTCTTTAAAATAGAGGCAGTAAAAGTGAACAGCAAGATGCTGAATATGTCGGCCATGGCGGCAGCAATAATCAGCATCTGCCCGAAGCGGCTGCTAATCTCCCCCCGGTTCTTTAATACCGGCAAAATAATCCCCACCGAAGTAGTAACCATGATGAGTGAAAAATACCACACATTGCCAATATCGGTCATGCCCGATAGCCACCAGGCAGCGAGATAGGAAAAAATCATGGCCAGCCCAAAGTGCGACACACCTATCAGCAACGGGTTGCTTAGGTAAGACGATACCGATAACTTTTTTCGGGGAAGCGAGGCCACCAGTTGGTCGATATCAATTTCGAGCCCGCTTAAAAACATCAAAAATACAAAGCCCGAAAGGGCAAGAAACCGAAGAATCTTTAAGCTCTCCGGATCAAACTCAATAAAATAATGGCCAATTAAAAAACCTAAAATAATTTCGACAATTACGGACGGCACTTTTTGCAACTTTAGCCACGAAAGCAACATAGGTGTAAACCATGCCACCGCCATAACCACCATTAGTGGAAAGTAATTAAAATGAAATGAGATATTTAGCAGCATCGCGTTTCTGATTTTTTAAAGGTTGAAGATATGAAAAAAAACGACATGTGTCAATTAACGATTTGGTGGGCAGCATGAGCGTGCTATCCTCCAAACAAATTCAGCCGGTCATACTGAAATCATTCTTCCTTTTCTCAGGTAAAAACCCAATACACATGTCTGCACTATTTATTTACATTTGCCTGAAAAATTTCAGCATGAGAAACATTCTATTTTTTACCCTGTTTTTCCTTTCTTCTCAAATGCTTGCCCAATCAGTTCCCACAGAGGTGCAAAAGGTGCTTAACGATGCGGGCAAAAACAAAAAGGAACTGCTTAAAGTGCTCAGGCATTACAAAAAACCTAAGGACTCGTTGAAACTGAAAGCTGCTTATTTTTTAATAAGCAACATGGATGGCCAATGCTACGCCAAAGCCAAGCTGGTTGATACTTCAGGCAACAGGGTGAAGTTTAACGTGCTTGACTACCCCGATTACAAAACCATGGTGGCAGCCTGGGATTCGGTGGAGAAACAGATTGGAACCATCGACTATACCCGCGATACCTTAATATACGATCTCAACATCATCACCGCGAAGTATTTAATCGAAAACATCGACCTGGCTTTCGAGGCATGGCACAAACCGTGGGCGCAACAGCTTACTTTCGACCAGTTTTGCGAATACGTGTTGCCCTATCGCGACAGCAACGAACCATTGGAGCCGTGGCGCAGGCGCATGTACAAAAAGTATCAGTGGGTTCAGGACTCCATGGTGGATAAAACCAATCCCACCGAAGCCTGCATACTCATCAACAACGAAATAAAATCGTGGTACAAGTTCGACCCGCTTTTTTACCGCCACCCTACCGATTTGGGATTGAGCGAGATGGAAGAGTACAAGCGCGGTCGTTGCGAAGACATGACCAACCTCGCTTTGTATGCCATGCGCTCGCAAGGAGTGCCGGTGATGAGCGATTACACGCCCGCGTGGCCTAACACCGGGAACAATCATGCCTGGAACGCAACCCTTACCAAAGAGGGAAAAGTGGTCATTTTTATGGGAGGACTTGACAACCCGTACGATTACAAGCTGGGCAACAAAAAAGCCAAGGTTTACCGAAAAACTTTTGGAAGACAACACAACAGCCTGGCCATGACCAAACCCGATTACGAAAAAGTGCCCGGCTGGCTGGCATCGAGTCACTATACCGATGTTACCAAAGATTATGTTCCGGTGGTTGATGTTAAGCTGAAGCTGGAGCGTCCCAAACCGGGTAGTGTGCATTATGCCTATCTGTACGTTTTTAATTCCGGCGACTGGACTGCCATCCACTGGGGGAAGATAGACGGTGACTCGGTGACTTTTACCGATATGGGTCAAGGCATTGCCTATCTGCCCTGCTATTACAAAAACGGAACCTATCTGCCGGCAGGCAACCAAATTATTTTAGAAGAGGACGGCACGGTTACCGAAATGGTAGCCGATACCCTGCATCGCATCAGCATGAATTTATATTCAACCACCCGCAAAACCACAGTGAAGGCTACCGATGAGATTGAGAAAGCCAGCTTTAAACCGGGTGCCGAATACGAACTTTTTTATTGGAATGACAAATGGGTAAAAGTGGACTCCAAAACAGCTGAAAAAGATCAACCACTCCATTTT
>JANTGU010000416.1 GCA_024762735.1 Bacteroidales bacterium
AACGATGCCAACCATATTTCAGGACCATCCCGAACAGGAGAAGGCTCCTACATCGCCATTGGCAAAACCATGGCAGAAGCCGGCATCAGCTCGCAGGAGATTGATCACATTTCGGCGCACGGAACAGCCACCCCTTATAATGACGACATGGAGAGCATTGCCCTGGCCCGACATCATTTAAGTGATGTTCCGGTGAACAGCCTGAAAGGGTACTGGGGCCATACGCTGGGCGCGGCAGGTGTAATCGAAACCGTGGCGCTTTTGCAAGAGATGAAGCATGGCAGGTTGTTGGCAACCAAAGGTTTTTCAGAACCGGGAACCGTTGAACCGCTGAATGTTATTACACAACCCGACAAGAAAACGTTAAAAACCTGCCTCAAGATGGCATCCGGGTTTGGCGGTTGTAATGCTTCGTTATTAATAAAAAGGGTAGAGCAATGAGCCGCAAGAAAAACCATATCACCATCCATGGCAATAAAATTTACCAAAACGGGCATCTCTTTTTTGAAGCCGACCCGGCGCTCTCGTTAAAAGATTTTTTAAAAACTGCCTGGAAACATCTGAAAGTTAAATACCCAAAATTTTACAAGATGGATGAAATCAGCAAGCTGGGCATGCTGGCGGCAGAGGTTTTGTTGATGGGTGAACCTCATAAATCATGGGCCGAAGAGGAGATTGGGGTTGTTCTTTCAAATGCCCATTCCACGTTAATCACTGATCTCAACCACTGGAATACTGTAAAAGATGATAACAATTTCTTTCCAAGTCCTGCCGTGTTTGTTTACACCCTGCCCAACATCATGATTGGCGAAATCTGCATCAAGCATAAGTTAAAAGGCGAAAATGCTTTTTTTATTTCGGAAAGTTATGACGAAGCCATGATCCGCGAGCATATTCACTTGCTGATGCGTCAAAACAAAATTAAAGCAGCCATTGGCGGTTGGGTTGATCAGTCAGAAACAGAATATTTGGCCGAGATGTTCTGGGAAACAAATTAATGCATGTCTGCCCATTCGGGCTTTGAAGCCGGTTTTGGTTTTCTGCCGTAAATCAGATCATCCAGTTTTAGAGCCACTTTTCTTAAGGGAGCCGATTGTTTGATGCCCGCCCGCACCAAATTGTGCAGCGTATTATCGGGATGCGAAAATGGACAAACAGCCACGCAACGACCACAGTCGGTGCCAATCACACTCCAGTAATTAAAGCATAGCTCCTGATTTATTTGCCACCGTTTGACACCGTCAACTTCCTGTTCATCTTCAAAAGATATGGCGTTGGAGGGACAAACATGGGCACACTTTTTACACTGAATACAAAAGTCGATGAAAGAGTAATCGTGCAGCGGTTCATCCACTACCAGCGGCAGGTTGGTAGTTACCACGCCAATTCTGACACGGGGTCCCAGTTTTGGCGTCATCAACAAGCCCATCCTGCCCAGCTCGCCCAACCCGGCATCTCTGGCCACCAACGGACAAACAACCTCGTAGTTGCCATCGATATGCGCACGAGCCTCGTATCCCAGTTTACGAATAAACGATGCCAGCTGCATGGCTATACGGCCAGCCTCGAGGTATTGCTGCGCCGACTCCATGATAACCGTGGAGGCAGGAGCGGTCATCATCATCTCTCTGGCCATCTCCACGGTAAAAGCAAGGGCATATTGGTGCCGTTTTACAATGGGTTTGTTTCGTCGTTCGGCACGGCCTCCCACGCTGTACAGGTGATACTCTTTTAGTTCGGTTATGCCGGTATCAACAGCTCCCAGCTTTTTACTCCACGATTTTAAGTAGCCGGTTACCTGTTCAGCATTTACTTCAACCTGCTCTTTTGCTACCGGGCCGTCCACGGCTTTTTTAAACTCAGCCACGGTATCGAAACTGGCATCGGCCGAGGCAAAATGAAACGGGTTGTATTGTACAGCTCCCCTGGCCAGTAATCCGGGTTTGGAGCGAAAGATATTATCCGATTTTTCTTTTTCAGGGTTGCGGGCGTAATAGTCGAGGTAATCTTCACTTCCCGAAACCAGCTCGTTTCGCGAGAACATGGTGTCGCGTTCGTCAATACGTTTAACGGGAATGGGGTGTCTCCAGTTTTTGTTGTTGCCGATGGGAAGCATTAATAATAATCCGGCTATCATCATCATAGCCAGTAAGGATAGAAGAAAATAATCAAGGAAACTGCTTTCAGAAAACAGAGGTAGTAAAAACATCAGCGGCAGAACAACTGCACCCGAAAAAAACCACCAGGCTGCCCGCTTCTCCTTTTCTTTAACAGAAACTACCGCTGCCCAAAGCAGAAATAAAAAGAGGGCGGAAGCGGTAAGGATAAAAACTATGGTAGTATATTCTGACATCTTATTATCAGCTTGGCTTAACAATAAAATTTTCAAAATTATCTGGGGTTATCAAGGCTGTCAGGCTATTGGTATAGGTTGAAGAAAATAGTTTTGGAAACTTTACCTTTGAAATTTTTCCCCACTTGAACTCCCAGGCAAAAAGTTTCCCGTCTCTTTCTTCTATGTAATCAATCTCTTTGCGATCGTGAGTGCGCCAAAAATAACGATTGGCAA
>JANTGU010000417.1 GCA_024762735.1 Bacteroidales bacterium
TGAACTGCAAATTTTTCAAAACTCCAAAAAGCAAATTCTGGAGGCCTTCTCTCCTGACAACACTCCCTTCGACTTGATAGAGCTGGGCGCCGGCGACGGAATAAAAACAGCCGTCCTTTTGGAGTACTTCCTTCAACAGGATGCCACTTTTGAATACTTGCCCATCGACATCTCCGGAGAAGCTGTAAGCAGACTGACTCAAATGATGCGTCAGAAGCTTCCGACATTGGATATTCAGGGCAAAACCGGCGACTATTTCAAAATGATGGAACACATTAACCAACACGACCATCATAAAAAAATTTTGATGTTTCTCGGCTCGAATATCGGCAACTTTAATTTTGACGAATCCAATTCATTTTTACAAAAGCTACACGGTGTGATGCAACCTGGCGACATGCTGTTTATTGGTTTTGACCTGAAAAAAGATCCAAAACTAATTCTCGATGCCTACAACGATCCTCATGGGCTCACTGCCGCTTTTAACCTGAACCTGCTTCAACGAATGAATAACGAACTCGGTGCAGGCTTTAACCTTGGCTATTTCAAACACCGCGAGGAGTATAACCCTGAAACAGGTACTGCCAAAAGTTTTCTCATCAGCTTAAAAAACCAGAATGTATTTTTTAATAATCTTAATGTTACTATCCCGTTTACCAAAGATGAGAGAATATTTATGGAGATGTCGCAAAAATACGATTTGGCCATGATTAACGATTTAGCAGCAAGCTCCGGTTTTAAAGCAACTAAAAACTTTTTCGACTCAAGGGGCTATTTTGTTAACTCGCTGTGGGAGGCGATTCGGTAATTTGCCTTTCCTGAAAACCGGAAACCCACCCTGAGTTGACGGCTGAACCGGTACCTCGATAAAATCCTTTCAGGTTGAACGAAAGCTAATGGGGGGATAACCTGAAAGGTTGAAAAAGAACCAAATTTTCCAACCTTTCAGGACTCCTATGCTCAAACCCAACGCAGACCTGAGAGGTTATACCGCTAAGATAACAACCTTCTTAACTACCGGCCTTGTTTGCTGCCGTCACCCCGGAAATATACGCTCCATGCGCTGTTGCCATGTATTTTGAGGAGCAGGCATCACCGGCAAAGAAAACTTTGTTGTTCAGTGGCCGGGCAATGGTATCGCAGGCCGAGAGTGTGGCACCGGGTTTTAAATGCGGGTAAGAACCCAGTGAAAACCTGTTGATATGCCACGATGTTTTTTGCATTTCCATTGGCCGGGGAATGTTCTCCCCAAACATCCCTTTAAGGTCGTTCATTACAAGGTCTTGCAAATCGGCTTCATCCATATTCTCAATGCTTTTTGCCTGACTTCCTGCAAACACTGCAACTATCACATTGGACATACCGGTTGGGGTGGGACTAAAAAATTCAATTATTTTCGAGTGGTCTTGTTTCAGATATTGGAAAAAATAGCCGTCACTGTTCCAAAAGTTTTCGCTAAACCTTAAAAACACCTTATTCATGGTACCAATACCCAAACTGTTGATAGCATTAATTTTATCACTTGTCAAAGCAGGTTCAAATACTATATTCTGATTTTTCAAGATTCCCAGCGGCACAGCAACTATAACCTTATCGGCCGACAATACCTGCAAAGAATCAAGGGTTGAAGCGTTTTCGCCAGCATGGCATGCAACACACGACCTTTTGGGGTCAATGTTGGAAGTGCTATTGGTATAAACAAATACTTTATCAGCATCGTAAGATATTTTAGTCGCAAAAGTATTAAAGTAGATTTTCGGCAAGTTTTGAGTTGTATCGCGCGTAAATCCGGCAGAATATAAAGATCTTATTCCCAAATCCTCTGCAAGCACATCACACAAAGCACCCATCCCGCCAGGAAAAACAACATCATTCCCCGGAAACGAATCGTTGGTAGTTAGTGCCCTGGCCGAAATATCTTTGGCATCAACAGCGTAGGGCAATTCTATTTCAGAGCGTACAGCGCCATAAAAAACCCTTTGCAGTTTTTCGCTAAGCGATGAAATATCTTCAACCATTAAATCCAGCAGTGCTTCCAGCGAAATATCTTTATTGTCATAGGCTAAATCCACAAGTTTGGTCAGCAAGTCCTCTGCTTTCAGCCATTCGTCGAGTGTGATTTCGGTTCCATCGATGTCGAATATATAAGATGGGTCGTAATGGGTAGCTACTGTTGGAATTGCATTAGCATTTGCCAAATTGTACAATGGATTCCCATTAATGCCATGAATCCACGACGCACCAAAATCGGCTTTGTAGCCTTGCATATCTACTGTTTTAATGCGTCCCCCATATCGACCTGAAGCCTCTACTATAGTCACTTTATGACCTGCATTTTTTAAACTTACTGCTGCTGCCAATCCGGCTATACCGGCACCAATAATAATAACCTCTTTCTTCTCTTCGTCAGGGCCTGTCGGCTTTTTTTTACAATGGGGCAGCAGGGCAAGTGCCATGGAAGCCAAGGCTGCATGTACCACAAATGCTCTTCTTGATTGTTTTAGTGACATGGTTTTACTGATTAACAAGTGTTATAGTAATTGTTGCCTTATTGATGAA
>JANTGU010000418.1 GCA_024762735.1 Bacteroidales bacterium
TGTTTCGGGCGACCAGTCTGCTTATAATTTAAGTTACACATCAGGGGCTGCCTACCCCGGATGGAATTTATTAGGAAATCCTTATACCTCGGCCATCGATTGGGATTTGATAACAAAATCAACCAATGTTAACGGAACGGTTTACGTGGTTAAATCGAGCGACGGCACCAATGCTTCATGGAATGGTTCGACAGGCGACTTAACCGCTGGCATCATCCCAGCCATGCAGGGCTTTTTTGTAAACACTGACCGAACCGGCGAAAGTATCACGGTAACAAGCTCTTCGCAGGTACATAATTCAACCGGCACCGATTATTACAAAAGTGCGGCTACTTTAGCCCCTCAAACATTCAAAATTGGTTTAAGCAATGCTGATTTTAACAACAACACCTATATTCAGTTTCGTGATGACGCTACCGAATCATTCGATAATGCCATTGACGGGTACAAGCTTTTTGGCTATGGAACAGCCCCCGAAATTTATACAACCCTTGATGAAACTAATTACAGCATCAATTGTCTGCCGGCCGATTTAGCAAGTTTTGATTTGCCTCTTGGCGTTAAAATTCAGCATGAAGGAGATTACAACCTTTCATTCGAAGGTTTTTCAACATTCACGAATAATGTTGGGGTAACGCTGGAGGATTTAAAAACAAATAAAACCGTAAGTATTAGCGAAGGGTCTGTTTATGCGTTCACCTATTCGGAAGGAGACCATGCAACGCGCTTTTTACTCCATTTTGCCGGAGTCAATGGTATCCACCAACAGGATGGTTACCGGAATACCGCCTTGATTTATTCCTCTAATAAAACCATCGTTATTAAATCACTCGAAAAGCCACTTGACGGAAATGTTTCGGTGGTTAACCTCCTGGGGCAGGTTGTTTACACACAGTATGTGGATGGAACTTTTGTCACTATGAATACCGGGTTAACATCCGGGATATATATTGTAAAATATCTACCCGTTAACGGGGGCGCCCAGGCTGAAAAAGTAATTTTACAATAAAATAATATGAACAAAATAAAAATTATAGTCATGAAAAAACAAATAATAACCATCGCTTTTACTTTTATTTTCACCCTATTTGCTTACAATGGTTTTGCACAAGGACCTCCACCGCCACCCACCGGGGCAGGCCATGGTGCAACCGGCAACCAAAACGGGGGCAATGCACCCGTGGGCGGGGGATTGTTTATCCTGTTGGGTTTAGGTGCTGTTTACGGTGGCCGAAAGGTTTATCAAGGAGCTGTTGCAAGGGATACGGAAAAAGAATAATTCCTATTACAAGCAGACGTTAAGAATGCCGGGGTCTGAAATCTCAGATTCCGGTATTTTTTTTATCTTTGGAAACCAAACCAATTTCCAACCTTAAAACGCAAACCAATGAAAAAAGTATTTCTCTCCTTTTTAACCGTTTTCCTATGCACATTATCGTTATTTAGCTATGGACAGTTGCAAACCAATATGTATTGTTCTGGTGCTGTGAACGGTTTTACCTATGACCTGATGGCTTACCGTGGGCTTGATACCCCAAGTTGGATAGTAACCATACAATCCGCAGCACACAGCAGCGACTCTCCTTTTTGGTATACTGATAGTAATGCATCCGGCGGTAACCAGTGGGGAGCAACAACCTCCACACCGGTTAACACTTTGACTTCCTTTTTGTATGGATCAAACAATTATACAACATTTAATGAACAAGAGTCTAAATACTACTCCTTCATTTGGAAAGATGTTGCCGATGGGGATAACTCGGAAGGGTATGTTATGGAAACTTCTGCCGCCCCGGTAACTTTTTTTCAATCCGGCCAGAATCCCGCAAGTCAGCTGGTATCGGATATTGATGATGTAACTGTAACCATTACAGCAAGTGCAGCACCTTGTCCCGAAGAACACATTTTTATACGGTACACAACAAACTCGTGGGGCTCCTCAGCGTTGGTGGAGACTACTTTTACCGGCACTTCAGGAGCAGCCATCATTCCGGCTCAGGATGCGGAAACAACAGTTGAATATTACATCTTTAGTACTACTATCTCGAGCCCAACATCCGGCTACGATTTATTAACCTTGAACTATGATAACAATGGTGGGTCTAATTATAGTTATGATGTTCAATATTACGGAAGTACGTCGGATGGAAACTGGCATGATGCTGCAACATGGAAAGCCGGAAGTGTTCCTGCTTCAGGAAAAAATGTTAAAATAAACAATGCGGTTACTGTAACCAATAGCACAGGAACTCAGGCAACTTGCAATAATTTAGTTATTTCCAACAGCAACACTGTAACGGTTAACCCAGCCAAAGCACTTACAGTCAATGGCACCCTCACTAACAATGCCGGTAACTCAGGACTGGTTATCCAATCGGATGGTACTAATGGAACAGGTTCCCTTATTTTTTCATCGGGTACGCCTGCCGCCACGGTACAGCGTTATTTAACTACCTATACCACCAATGACAACGGATGGCACTATTTTGCTTCACCGGTTACGGGCTTTACTATTTCAGGCTCTGATTTTGCACCGGGAACAGGAGAAGATTTATACC
>JANTGU010000419.1 GCA_024762735.1 Bacteroidales bacterium
GGAATTTTTACGTATATGATCAGGCAATAATCTTCTCCCAACCCTGTAAGGGTGCAATATTATAGCCCTGACGTGAAAGTCAGGGTTACATGATCAACCACGAAAACCCGGCGCAACGGGATGCCCCGCATAAGAATTATGCTTTGCAGCGCCGGAATGAAAAACTTTTTTATTGTAACATCTTGATTTGTCCGTGGACAATCCAGTGTGTGGTATATAGGACACTACCACGCAAAGAGATTCGCGCGGTAGTGGGGAAAGGCTTATTACAGATTTTTTACTATTGTTAACCCAAAACAAACCATCTACTTTATTGCTACGGCTCAGCTTTGCCTTGCAGCTATGTATATGGCATTTTCCCCCCTTTTTCAGCAAACCCTTTATTACCAAAATAACAGGCTCTATGGTTAATTTTTTAATCTTGTTATGATGCCTGAAATCGTAAATTGTAAGGTTTTTCTCATGGCATTAAATTTAGTTGATATTTCCACGGAGACATTGATCGCAAATCCGTACCAGCAGGGAATAATTTGTAAATCGCTATTCCAAAGCCCCTTCAACTTTAAAAACAGCTGCGAACTTTGTAGGTCTGCCAGCTGGTACATTTAAAATCAATCCGTCTCTCTTTTGTTTGTATCTTATCTTTTCATCACTGCCCAACATCTTGATTGATTTGATTTTATTCACACCATATTCGGATTCGAATCCTAAAGATGGTATTTCAATGGGGCCTTTGGCAGGATTCAAAACAAATGCATATAAAACATCTCCTTTGGTTGTGAATCTCACCTCATTATGTCCGTAAAGAGGGCTGTCAATAGTCCTTTCGTTAAACTGTTCAATTTTTTTCTTTTCCTTTTGAGCATCCAGATCTGTTTTACTCAGGTTGGAATTTTGATCTTCAAGATAAGAGTCAAGGTTATCACCATAAATTTTCCATGCTTTACTAGCATAGATTGCTTCAGCATTTGTATTTACCCAATCGCCAATCTCGTCAAGCATTTTCCTTTGTACCGGAGGTATGGTTCCGTCGGGTAAGAGTTCCACGTTCAGAAGCAGATTCCCGTTCTTACTGCTGTAATCACAAATCTTTTCGATCACAGTGCGAGAATCCTGCCTGTACTTTGCCTCCGGATCTTCCTTGTAGAACCATGTTTTGAAGGTTGTTATACCCTGCCAGGGATGATCCAGTATCATGTTTGCCCCTCCACGCTCAATATCATTTACAACAATGGGTTCGTCTCCCATTTTACCTACTACAACCTTGTTGAACTCTCCATTATCGTCATAATCGTTATTCAGAAAGTAACGACACAGCTCTTTACCGTAATCTTTGTAAGGGAAACCATAGCCGTCGAACCAGATCATATCAACATCATAATTAGTTACCAGTTCTTTGTGTCTTAACAACCAGTTTTTCTTGACTTTTTTGATGTATTCAGGAGTTCTTTTTTCGGGAGGCAGTCCATACAGGTCGGCAGGGTCAAGACCTTCCCACCACTTTCCTTTTCCATCATCTTTTGTCATGTTGCCATCGTATGGTACTCCTTTTTTTGGCCCTGAGGTATCAGAACCAAAAGCAGACAGCCACCAATGCAGGAAGCGATCGTCATGCGAACTTACCCCATAGGGCACTCCGTACTTTTTTGCCGAGGCAGCAAATAATCTGATAATATCCTTATGCGGCCCTACATTGACCGAATTCCATGGCTGAAAGGTTGAATTCCAGTTATCGAAATGGTCGTGGTGATTGGCAAGTGCCACAAAATACTTAGCACCAATGCTTTTGAAATACTTTAACAGTGAATCGGTATTCAGCTTTTCAGCCTTCCAGTGGTTTATCACGTCTTTGTATCCAATTTCCGAGGGATGTCCGTAAGTTTTAATATGGTAGAGATATGCATTCTTTCCCCATTGCTGTTTACCCACATCCTGCATGTACATGTGACGGGCATACCATCCGCCACCCATTTTCGGTTCGGTCTGTGCACCCCAGTGCACCCATATTCCGAAACGGGCTTCGGTGTACCATTTGGGAAATTTATAAATTTTTTGAAGTTGTTCCCAGGTCATCTCTTTTTGTGAGAAACTCACATTGTATGACACCAAAGCGATAAGAGCAACAAAAATCATCCTGATATTTATTGCTCCTGGATAACTCAACATTTTTTTTGTAATCATAAAGCTTTAAGTCTATTAAGTTACTAATTTCGGGACTCAGACCTATTACCGAACCTTTCCCTTTTGGACAACTAATGTAATGTAAATGATTTAGCTATAAAATGATTTTTGAAGTTTTTTTTTGCCTGCGTACAGGCTATATCACCCCATTCCCACACCAATCTTTTAATGTAATTGGGAAAACAAAAATACCACGCGAAGGATTCGCGCGGTAGCGAGGGTAGTGTCGTAAAGTAAACATTCCTGCGCACGAGCCTGACTACCCGTTCCAATGGTTGATTGGTAAAACCGGCCACCACCCAGGGCCGAACCTCCCCGTCATGACAGAGTACGTCATGACACCCCTCCTTGAAAGAAGGAGGGGAATACATGCGTG
>JANTGU010000420.1 GCA_024762735.1 Bacteroidales bacterium
TTGGCCGAGGGAGCCGTGTTTGTGACCACTTTCAAATCGTCGGCGGTTTCGGTTTTGGTGTCTTTATCCTGTACTAATACCCCGTTTAACAACGATTTGAATTGCTTGTCAGGAAAGTTGTACTCGCGCTTTTGCAGGATAATTCTGTTTTTCTTCGATTTCAAAATTTCCAGGGCCTCCGCGTCATAACCGGGAGCCATGATAATTTCAAAAAATATTTTGTTAATCTCTTCAGCCGTTGCTTTGTCAATCATTCGGTTGGTAACCAGCACGCCCCCAAACGCCGATACCGGATCACCGGCGAGGGCATCTTTCCACGCTTCCACCAGGCTATTACGTGAAGCCAGGCCACAAGCATTGGTATGTTTGATTACTGCAAAAGTAGTTTCATCAAAATCTTCAATCAGGTTGATGGCAGCCTCAAGGTCAACCAGGTTGTTGTACGATATGGCTTTACCGTGAAGCTGTTCAAAAACCTCCTCCATATCGCCGTAAAAAACACCCTCCTGATGCGGGTTCTCGCCATAACGCAGCACGTTCGATTTGGTTTCGCCGGCTTTAAATGTGTCAATGTTTCCCGGGTTCATCCAGTTGAAAATATGGATATCGTAATGCGAGCTCACGTTAAAAGCCTGCGCGGCAAACCAACGACGATCTGCCTCGTCGGAAGCACCCTTTTTGGTTTCCAAAAGCTCCATGAACTGTGGATAATACTCCGATGAGGGCACCACCAAAACATCGTTGTAATTTTTAGCGGCTGCCCTGATAAGGCTGATGCCTCCAATATCAATCTTCTCGATAATCTCTTGTCGGTCGGTGGTTTGAGCCACGGTTTCCTCAAACGGATACAAATCAACCATTACCAAATCGAACTCCGGAATATCGTACTCCTCAAGGTGCCTTGCATCTTCGCTGTTGCCTCTTCGCGCCAAAATGCCCCCAAAAACTTTTGGATGCAGTGTTTTTACCCGTCCCCCTAAAATGGCTGGGTACGAGGTGAGCGACTCTACCGAAGTTACCTTTACTCCCAACGACTCGATGAAGGTTTGGGTACCCCCGGTTGAATAGATTTTAACACCCAGCTGATCCAGCATTTTAACAATGGGCTCAAGACCCTCTTTATAGTAAACGGAAATCAGCGCCGATTTAATCTTTTTCAAATTGGTAAATTATTAAATGTGAGACAAAAACCTTAATCCGAAAATGGTTTTGCAAAATAACAAGTTTTAATCAAAAGTTATTATACTTTTACAATAATTTTTAACGAAAATAATCCGACACCAATTTAGCCCATATTGTGATTATATTAAAGCTTATACACGAGAGTTTGTTGTTCGCCATCAGTTCGTTGGTGGTAAACAAGGTTCGAACCATCTTATCCCTGCTGGGTATTACCATCGGGATATTCACCATCATTGCAGTGTTTACCGTATTTGACAGCTTGCAAGACTCCATCAAAACCGAAATCAACTCGCTGGGCAACGATGTTTTGTTTATTCAGAAATGGCCCTGGGCGATGGGAGGCAGCGACTACCCCTGGTGGAAATACTGGCAGCGCCCCGAACCCCGCCTTCGTGAAATGAACCAGCTGCTTAAGCGAAGCAACACCGTTGACAAAGCTACCTACATGTTTGGCGTATCGCGAAATGTGTATTACAGGAATAACGTCGTTGAAAATACTCACATTCAAGCCGTGTCGCATGATTACATTAACGTGATGCCCATCGATATTGGTGAAGGTCGCTATTTTACCGATCAGGAATCGGTAAGCGGAAGAAACGTGGCCATTTTAGGGTACGACATTGCCACCAGCCTGTTTGGAAAAGTTGATGTGATTGGGGAGAGGGTTAAGATTTTTGGCCGAAAGCTCCTGGTAATAGGCGTGGTAAAACGCAAAGGAGAAGATGTTTTTGGCAACTCGCCCGACAAGCTGGTTTACGTGCCCGCAGCCTTTGCCAAAAGCTTGATTGATTACAGGCATATTGGCGCTACCATTATCGTGAAGGCTAAACCCAATGTAAGCATCGACGAGATGAAAGATGAACTTACCGGCATCATGCGCTCTATTCGTAAATTAAAACCCTCTGCCGACGACAACTTTGCCATCAACCAAACAGATATTATTTCCAAGGGCTTTGATCAGTTGTTTGCCATTATCGGGCTGGCAGGTTGGATTATCGGTGGATTTTCGCTTCTGGTAGGTGGCTTTGGAATTGCCAACATCATGTTTGTTTCGGTTAAGGAACGAACCAATCAAATTGGTATTCAAAAAGCCCTGGGAGCCAAAAAATATTTTATCCTGTTGCAGTTTTTATTTGAAGCCGTTTTTCTATCACTAATGGGAGGCATTGTGGGCCTATTGCTGGTATTGATTTTGTCGTTGATTGTGAGCGGAGCCTTCGATTTTCCGATGGTGCTGTCGCTTAAAAACATCATGCTGGGGCTTTCGGTTTCTGCTTTTATCGGGTTCCTTTCCGGATTTATCCCTTCCTGGTCAGCTTCGCGGCTGGATCCGGTGGAGGCCATGCGGTCAAATTTTTAATACTTCCTGTTT
>JANTGU010000421.1 GCA_024762735.1 Bacteroidales bacterium
CACCGGACAATCCTTTCGACGGGTTTAACTTTGCCACCATGGAGTCGAACAAACCCTGGGGTTTGAACGATATTCTTAAAAACATCGAAAAAGCCGGCCACGATAAAAATGTAGATGGTATCTTTTTGGATATGGAGAGCGTTCCCGCCGGTGCCGCTACCTTGGAGGAGATTAGAAACAAACTGATAGCATTTAAAAAAACAGGCAAGTTTATTTACAGTTACGGTAACAACTACGACCAAAGCGGTTACTACCTTGCCACCGTTTCTGACAAAATCTATTTAAACCCGGAGGGGTTGATTCTTTTTAAAGGACTGCATGCTCAGCTTACCTTTATTAAAGGCCTTTTGGATAAACTTGAAATTGAGACGCAGGTGGTTCGGGGGCCGGACAATAAGTACAAGAGTGCCGTGGAGCCCTTGCTGTACGAAAAGGCATCGGAACCCAATAAAGAACAGCTTACTGCCATGTTAAATGCTGTTTGGGGAAAATACTTGCAAGTTATTGCCGAGAGTCGTAACATTGATATCTCAACATTAAATAAACTGGCCGACAATCTGGAGTTGTCAACGGCCGCCGTGGCTAAGCAGCATCACTTTATTGACGAGGCTCTGTACCGTGATGAGGTTTTAGATAGGCTTAAAAAGAAAAGTGATGATCAACTGAACCTGGTCTCTTTTGCCAAGTACAACAATGTGGCGGTAGCTAAAAAGCCTGTGAAGGCTAAAGATCGTATTGCCATTATTTATGCCGAAGGTGATATCACGCAGGGAAAGAGCACCCCAAACACCATTGGCTCGGCTTCGTTGGCTAAAACCATTCGGAAGGTGCGTGAATTGAGCAGGATAAAAGCCATTGTGTTCAGGGTAAACAGTCCCGGGGGCGATGCCCAGGCATCCGAAATTATTCGTCACGAACTGGCGCTGGCTGCCGAGAAAATGCCGGTCATTGTTTCGATGGGGAACTACGCTGCCTCTGGTGGCTATTGGATTTCAACGCCCGGAAAGACTATTTTTGCCGAAGAGTCAACCATCACAGGCTCCATTGGAGTTTTTGGCATCATTCCTAACATGAAAGGCTTTTTTAACAACAAACTGGGCATTACTTTTGATGAGGTTCAAACCAACAAAAATGCCGACTTTATTGATGTGATGAAACCGATGAATGCCCTTCAGCAAGCCAAGCTGGACAACAGCATTAAACGTATCTACAACAATTTTGTAACGCTGGTTTCCGAGTCAAGAAAACTGGATAAGCAGTATGTCGACAGCATTGCCAGGGGTCGTGTTTGGGCAGGTTCGGATGCCATTAAAATTGGTTTGGTGGATAGCATTGGCGGACTGGAGCGTGCTGTAAAAGCCGCTGCCCGTGAAGCCGGTCTGGGTGACGAGTACAAGATTTCGGAGTATCCCGTGGCCAAGGACTTTTTCCAGACCTTGCTGGAAGAGATGTCAGGAGAAGTATCAACGGGACTTGTTAAAAATCAGATGGGTGATTACTACAAGTATTACGAGCGCTTGATGAAAGTGAAAAAGATGCAGGGTATCCAGGCCAGACTCCCCTATTTTATCGACGTTAACTAATCGGGATAAAAGGTATCTCAATCTTCATGCTACAGGTTTTGTTACCTCAGGTTTTGAAACGGGGTTACCTAAAGGCAATGGATTATGGGTGTTAAGCAACTTTCGTTAAAACTGCCAACAGGTTACGATGAAAACCTGTTACGCAAAAGCATTGCCAGAAAAACAGGATTGAACGCGTTTTCGTACACCATCGAACATAAAAGCCTGGATGCGCGGAACAAGCGGAATATCCACTGGGAAATGAGGGTTTTGGTAAGCTCGGAGTTGCTAAAAGACGAACCGCTTCCTTCAAAACCTGCTCTTTCCATTCCATATAAAAAGAGAAACAAAAAGGTGTTGGTAGTTGGCAGTGGCCCTGCCGGGTTTTTCGCGGCGCTGGTATTGCAGCAGGCAGGTTTTAATACCACCTTGATTGAGCGAGGCACGGAGGTGAAAAAGCGGACAGTCGGCATTCAGCAATTTGAAACTACCGGTATTTTTAACCCTTTGAGCAACTATGCCTTTGGCGAAGGGGGAGCAGGCACTTTTTCGGATGGTAAGCTTACCTCGCGCAGCAAACGGATTTCGGTGGAAAAAGCTTTTATCCTGGCTTCTTACGTAAAGGCAGGCGCCCCTCCCGAAATTGAGTATATGACGCACCCTCACCTGGGAACCGATAATCTTAAATTGATCGTGGAAAACCTGAGGCATCAGTTTGAAGCCCTGGGCGGGAGGTATCTTTTTGAAACCACCATGACCGGATTGCAGGTTAAGCAGGGAAAGGTGGCAGCCATTGAAACTACCAGAGGTGATTTTGAAGCCGACTACTTTTTGGTGGCACCCGGCCATTCTGCGTACGATACTTACCGTGCTTTGATAAAAGCGGGAGTTGGCTTTCATGCTAAAAACTTTGCCATTGGCACCCGGATGGAACATCCGCAGGAGTTGATTAACGTGGCACAATGGGGGCAAAAAAGTCTCCCGGGTGT
>JANTGU010000422.1 GCA_024762735.1 Bacteroidales bacterium
ATCCCCATCGCCATCATAGTCTCCCCATTGCACACTGCCGTCAACCACCCCGGGAATTCCCGTATAAACCGGCGTTAGGTGCTGGTTACGGTTGTTGTTTCTATATAGTTTGGCCACATATTTTCCCACGGGATCTTCGCCTACAATAAACAAATCTGATATGCCGTCGAGATTATAATCAGCCCAGTCAAAATCGCCACGATACACATGGTCAACAGGAGCATAAACTTCAGTAAAATGGTCGTTCCGGTCGTTGCGGTAAACTTTTGTTTTGGCATAGTGGCTGTTGCCTTCAAAAAACTCTCCGGTCACTACTACATCCAGGTCACCATCTTCATCATAGTCAATCCAGTTGCTGGCACTTTCGCTCACACCCGTTAAGCCGGCCTGGATGTCGTGAAACGACTGACCGGTGGCCGATAGCAAAAGCAATCCCAATAAAAATGTAAGAATATACCTGAACATTTGGCAACTGTTTGCGGCAATAGTATGGAAAAATTAATCGTAAACAGGGCTGTTTCAAAATTGTTTGTAACAATAATTTGTGAATAAAATCTCCTCAATCGTTATAGATAGGTTGCCCTTTTAATTTTTAATAAAAAGGGATGATAATACAAAAATAAAGTGGTTATTTATTTCATCACGCGGGTACATTTACATCTATTGTTTACTTTTGTAGTACAAATAATTAAAACTCTACAGTATGAAAACGATTGATAATTATAATTTTGATGGTAAAAAGGTGATTGTTCGTGTGGATTTCAATGTTCCGTTAAACGATCATTTTGAGATTACCGATGACACCCGAATTAGAGCTGCTATTCCCACGATACAAAAGATAAGAGAAAAAGGCGGCGCTGTTATTTTAATGTCGCACCTGGGTCGACCTAAAAACGGACCGGAAGATAAATTTTCGTTAAGGCATTTGATCAACCATCTTTCAGAAAAGCTGGATACCCCGGTGCAGTTTGCTGATGACTGTATTGGCACCCAAGCCAAAGAGAAAGCAGCTGCGCTCAAACCCGGCGAAGTATTGCTGTTAGAAAACCTTCGCTTTTACAAAGAAGAAACCAAAGGGGATGAAGCCTTTGCCAAAAAACTTTCGGAACTTGCCGATGCTTACGTGAACGATGCCTTCGGAACAGCCCACCGTGCCCATGCTTCCACGGCCATTATTGCTAAATTCTTTCCCAACGATAAAATGTTTGGATACGTGATGGCCAACGAAATTAAAAGCATCAACAAAGTCCTTAAAGAAGGCAAAAGTCCGTTAACCGCTATCCTGGGAGGGGCAAAAGTTTCGGGAAAAATTGAAATTATTAACCACCTGTTAGATAAAGTGGACAACCTGATTATTGGCGGGGGCATGATGTTTACCTTTATTAAAGCACTTGGCGGCAAGATTGGCTCCTCGCTGGTGGAAGAGGATTTGATTGAAACAGCCCGCGAGGCTATCGTCAAAGCCGACGAATTGGGGGTAACCATTTACCTGCCTTCTGACACAGTCATTGCTGATAAATTTGATAATGATGCCAATACCCAAACAGTGAAGGTTTCCGAAATTCCTGACGGTTGGATGGGGCTGGATATTGGCCCGGAAACAGAAAAGACCTTTAGTGAAGTAATTGAAAATTCGGCCACGATGCTTTGGAATGGTCCCATGGGCGTGTTCGAGATGGAGAACTTTGCCAAAGGCACCAAAGCAGTAGCCATGGCGCTTGTAAAAGCGACCGAAAAAGGCGCTTACACGCTGGTAGGCGGTGGCGACTCGGTAGCAGCCATTAACAAATACAACCTCCAGGATAAAGTGAGCTACGTCTCCACCGGTGGCGGTGCCATGCTCGAGTACATCGAAGGAAAAGAATTGCCGGGTATTGCCGCCATCGAGTCTTAAGCATTACTGTGGGTTCAAAAAGTCATATTTTAAAACGGGTTGTTTGTTTGTCAAAAGCAGACAAGCAGCCCGTATATACACTGGAACAAGCTGCCGGCAAACAGTTAATGACCCTTCGATATCTTATTCGTAGAGCTAAAATTACCGCTTTCGGCGATCATTATCAATTTCCTGAATTGGTTGAATCGAAGGAGTATCTCAACTTGTTTCGCGAAAGAGTGCCCATCCATACTTACAGCGATATGTACGTGCGATGGTGGTACCGCTCGCTAAACGGTGAAACTTATGTTACCTGGCCGGGCAAAACAACGTACTACCTCACCAAAGATATCTATCAACAGATTACCGGCAAAACCATCCCGCTGTCAAGAGCCATACTCCGTTCCTATTTGATGGTCGGTGAACGCTACCAATCGATGTGTGATAGTGATAAACTAAATGGTAAAAGTGCCGGCTCGCACCCGCTGGATTATTACAAAACCTATTACGGGGGAACATTGGCAGCCATCCTTTCGCATCACAATCCATTGAGGTATAAATGGTGTTTGAAAAACTGCTTTGCTTTTGATAATTCAAACCGCGAAAAAGATTTCCTGTTAACCGATGTGGGGTTAGTTGGGTTGCGTCAAAATGAGCGGCGTAATTTCAAACTT
>JANTGU010000423.1 GCA_024762735.1 Bacteroidales bacterium
ATATTTTCAGATTCCTCTATTATATTATAAGGTGTAAAAATAAGTAATGTATTTACTGATGTTTTTGCCATCAACACTTTTTTGATTGTTAGGTTTTATGAAGCCCCTGTGAAAACCATCAAAACAGGAATTACCCAGCCCGGTAGAAAAACAAAAAAATATTAGGTTTACTTCTTGGTAATTTAAAATAATTGTTTACTTTTGCAACCCATTTCAGAGATGTGAGATAAAAATCACTGAAATAGTTATAGTTAAGGGAACCTGATAAGGTAAAACGTAATAGGTTTCTTGCGCGGCTCGAAGGTAAACGCTGCGTTGTTTTTTCAAGAACAACCTATCTCATTCCTTCCTTTTTCAGCCCTCCTTTAAATATAACCGAAATAAAGAGGTTCATTTAAAATATTTTATACTTTTGCGCCTCCTTAAAAATAGAGGTAATTAAGTTTAATAATTTAAAATTGTTATGCCGACAATACAACAGTTAGTAAGAAAAGGACGTAAGAAACTTGTAGATAAGAGCAAATCACCTGCACTTGATTCAAGTCCTCAACGTCGTGGTGTTTGTGTAAGGGTTTATACCACTACACCAAAAAAACCTAACTCAGCTATGCGTAAAGTAGCCAGGGTTAGATTAACCAACGGTAAAGAAGTTAACGCCTATATTCCTGGTGAAGGTCACAACCTGCAGGAGCACTCGATCGTAATGATTCGTGGCGGACGTGTTAAAGATTTACCGGGAGTTAGATATCATATCATTCGCGGTGCGCTCGATACATCAGGTGTTGAAGGCCGTACTCAAAGAAGATCAAAGTATGGAACTAAACGTCCCAAGAAATAATTATTTGAATAGCATTTAAGCTTGAAATAAAATGAGAAAGTCAAGACCAAAGAAACGAATCATACTTCCGGATCCAAAATTTAACGATGTTTTGGTGACAAAGTTTGTAAACAACCTGATGTTACAAGGCAAAAAAAGTATTGCCTTTAAGATCTTTTACGACGCAATGGATATCGTTAAAAGTAAAATCGAGGATGAACATCCTGTTGAAGTCTGGAAAAAAGGATTAGCCAATGTAACGCCAGCCGTGGAGGTTAGGAGTCGCCGTATTGGTGGTGCTACATTCCAGATTCCTTCTGAGATTCGCCCTGCACGTAAACAATCAATCGGAATGAAAAACCTGATTGGATTTTCACGTAAACGTCACGAAAAATCGATGGCTCTTAAATTGGCCAACGAAATCATGGCTGCTTATCGTGAAGAAGGTGCCGCATTTAAAAAGAAAGAAGATACTCACAGAATGGCTGAAGCTAATAAAGCCTTCTCACACTTTAGATTCTAAAACAACCGGATACGCATTACATTAATGGCAAAACAAAAAAACATATCAAGTAAATTAGGCCTTACCAGAAATATTGGTATCATGGCTCACATTGATGCTGGTAAAACCACCACCACCGAGCGGATACTGTATTATACCGGTAAAAACTATAAAATTGGTGAAGTGCACGAAGGTGGCGCTACCATGGACTGGATGGTTCAGGAGCAAGAGCGTGGCATCACCATTACCTCTGCCGCTACTACCGTTTACTGGGAACTTTTTGGAAAGAAACATAAGATTAATATTATCGATACCCCCGGGCACGTTGACTTTACCGTTGAGGTAGAGCGTTCGTTACGAATCCTTGACGGTGCAGTAGCCCTGTTTTGTGCGGTGGGTGGTGTTGAACCACAGTCGGAAACCGTATGGCGCCAGGCTGATAAATACAAAGTACCCCGCATAAGTTTTGTAAACAAAATGGACCGCTCGGGTGCTGATTTTTTTAGCGTTGTGGAACAAATGAAAGATCGCCTGGGTGCTAACCCTGTTCCGATTCAGATTCCTATTGGAGCTGAAGACGATTTCCAGGGGGTGGTTGACCTCGTAAAAGGCAAAGCTTTTGTTTGGGATGATACCACCTTGGGAACTAAAATCGTTGAGATTCCAATTCCTGAAGATTTAGTAGATGCTGCGCATGATGCCAGAATGAAACTGATCGAAGGTGTTGCTGAAGAGAGTGACGAGTTGTTGGAAAAATTCATGGACGACCCTGACTCAATCACCGAACAAGAGATGATTGATGTGATTCGCAAGGCAACCCTTGAAATGAGAATTACTCCTGTCATGTGTGGTTCTGCCTTTAAAAATAAAGGTGTCCAGATGCTTCTCAACGCGATTATTGAATTCCTGCCTAGTCCTTTGGATGTAGATGATTTAGTGGGAATCAACCCTAAAACAGAAAAAGAAGAAGTTAGAACTGCTGATCCCAGTGATCATTTTTCAGCGCTGGCTTTTAAAATTGCTACCGATCCGTTTGTAGGCCGTCTTTGCTTTTTCAGAGTTTACTCCGGTACACTCGAAGCCGGTTCTTACGTTTATAATGCCAACACCGGCAAAAAAGAACGTATCAGCCGTATCATGCAAATGCATGCCAACAAACAAAATCCTATGGATAAAATTGAAGCAGGTGATATTGGGGCT
>JANTGU010000424.1 GCA_024762735.1 Bacteroidales bacterium
CAATGCTTTGTAAGTGCCCTCTCTTCCTGAATTATCCAGCGAGGCAGCTTTTAGGGCGTTTAGTTTGAAGAGTGAGGTGAGGGGAGAGGTAAATCCCATGGTTACCAGCCCTGCCGTTCTTAAAAAATTTCTTCTGTTAAAGCTGCTTTTCATGTGTTTATAATTTTGTACTGTTTTGAATTTGTTTCTTTTATGTTTTGTCACGATTTTTTCTTGCTTCGCTAAAAAAATCGCGCCAAAACAGTCTTTTCTTTTCTTTTTCTTTTTATAACCCGGGGCGCTGTCCCGGGCTATTAATATTCGACCCTTACAGGGCCGTAAAATCATTTACCTGTTTGTCTATTAACCGATATGGATATTTCATATTTCTCAACTATTTAAGTATGACGTAATCAGGGCTAATCATCATGAGGTAGGCAGCCAAATGGATGCGGTTCATCCGCTGGTTCATGCCCCCCTGGTAAGGCTGAATGGCCTGCTTGATGATAGCTCTCGTTTCTTCGCTTAGCGTACCGTGGGTTAACAATACATCCAGTTTGTTGATGAGTACCTCCGGATCTTGTGCATCTTCTACCAATGCGCTGTAATCGGTGTAAACATTATAGTCTTGATTTTCCCAACTCCAGAAGTTAATTTCATCGATGGTCCAAATGTCAGCCATGTTTACATAGCCTATGCTTGTTTGCGAGTTGTGGATTTGAAATTCCGGGCCATAAAGTCCCGCGTCGGCGATAGGCCCGTTTGGCTGGAAATCGGGTAAAAAGAAGTTAAATACCGAAGGAGAAGCCAGCGGGTATTGCTTGATGTTATCGTAAGTGTAGTAGCCATGGTTCCAGTATTTTCCGGATGGTGAGTTGGTGCCAATACCCTTGGTAAATTGCATATACCTTACAAAGGGTTCCAGCAGCTTTCCTTGCTGCGGGTCATTCATCCACGCGCAATCTCTTGCCTCCGGATCGAGTAAGATGGCTTTGATTACGGCTTTCATATCACCCCTGACACCGTTGCCGTTGTCGTTAAAAGCAGCTGTAACCGATGCAATGTAAGCAGGACTGGGATTTGATTTTACCAGCAGTTGAATTAGCTTTCGCCCTATAAACGGTCCCACGTTGGGATGATTAAAAAGGTGATTGATGGTCTGCTCGATGTCAGTCATCCCGTCTTGCCCGGCAGGAATGGTAAAATTATTTAAAAGATGCTTTTCACTGGTTTCATGATAAGCCTGGTACATTTTCATGGGAACCGTCATGTCGGCCAGCCAGATACCATATCCGAAATCAGGTTCGGTAATCCACTCGTTTTCAATAACGCCACCAATGCCCAACCCGGTAAACACCTTGGCAAACTCCTTGATGTCGGTGTTGTGATAGGTTGGGATGAAGTTGCCATTTTCATCGGTTTTACGCGATCCGTCAGGGTTTAGCTCGTAGAGGCCAATGCTGAATAGCTGCATCACCTCGCGTGCGTAATTTTCGTCGGGATGCGTGTTTAGTGCCGGATCGGCTTTTGGATTATCCAGGTGGCTTAAATAATACCCCATGGCAGGGTGGAGGGTGACAGCCATTAAAATATCCTTGTAGTTTCCAAAAGCGTTTTGATTAAAAATATCGTAGTAGCTGGCCAAACCATCACCAAAATCAAAGAGCTCCGAATTGGCAGAAACGACCAGTATTTCACTTAATGCGAAAGCAATTCTATGACGCAGTATATCCTGGGTGGTCATGTTTGACTGCCACCAGGCGAAACTGTAGATGTCCCACCAGGGCCGGTAGGGGAACTCATCAGGGTCACCGCCGTTTTCGATGTAAACCTGTTTGTAGTCATCATAGGTTGGTTGAATAAGGGGTAGTATCAACGAAGGTTCTATTTCCATTTGCTCGTCAAGCCAAGGTTCAAATCCCATGGTGGCCACCTGTTCAATGGTTTGTCTGCTTCCTCCAAAAGTAGCTTGTATTAAAAAACGTGAGACAGCATCAAGTTCTCCTTCCAAACCTGATCCGTCGATGGTTTTTATCCCTGAAGCGGATTTTGACCAGTTGTCATGATGGTAATCGCTGCTGGTGGTTACTACTATTCCGTTGGTTTGGCGTAAACTTTCGTGAGGGCTTGTTTGTGAATAGGCGGTTAGCCAAGATGTGTTCATCAACAAGATTAAAAATAATAATCGCATAGGCAAATGGGTTAGCGTGATGGGTCAAATATAGCAATAATAAATGGATTGTAAAATTGTTAACAGCAATAGGCTACTGGATACTCGAAGAAAGCCTTTCAAAAAAGGTGGCTAATGATGCCCGGGAGATCCCTCTTCTACGCTTGGGGCGACGCCCGCTTTTAGTCATCGGATGACTCAAAGTCATCCGATGACTTTGACCTCGCGGCTTTTTTCAGTATCCCCTACGGGGAAGGTGAAAGGTGTGGCATTAAGGTACAAATCTTTAACCGCTACGCGGTAATTTAGGGCTTCTACTAATGACAAGTATATTGTAAGTTGTAGTATTTCAATAAAATACTTAA
>JANTGU010000425.1 GCA_024762735.1 Bacteroidales bacterium
CACTCCTGAAACTTCTTTACGAGCACCTCGGCCAGGTGGTGGCCAAAGAAACCATCTATAAAAAAGTTTGGGCAAGTAAAGATTTAGGGCTTTCGCGAAGCGTGGATGTGTATATCACCAGGCTTCGGAAACTTTTAAAACACGACGAAACTATTCAAATTATAAACATAAGAGGAGTTGGTTACAAGTTACTAATCAGTTCCTGATAATTTTCACCCGGTGAAAACATCTAGTCGATTATTATTGCCCCTGGTTGTTTTAATACTGACCTTTGATTCGGTATTGAGCCAAAAAGCTGACAGCCTAATCCGGTTGTTGCCCGAAACCGAAGGCGTTCAAAAACTCCAAACCTATTCCGACATTGCCATCAACTTTTTGCTTACCAAACCAGACAAAGCCGCCGTGTATGCTCAACAAGGATTAGAGGAGGCATCCCGTGTTGACAACACCTATTACAAGGGCACTTTCCTGGGAATTCTGGGTTACGCCAATTACATGCTGTCGAATGTTGATGATGCCATTGGTTTTACAAAACGAAGCATTCAATATTTTAAAGAGACCGACAGCCTGATACCCTTGTCAAAAGCGTACGCCACGCTGGGATCCATCTTCCATAAAACCGGCAACTATGATGATGCCTTAACCTACATGAACCTCGCGTTGAGCATCCACGAAAAGCAACACAACGAAAGGGGAAAGGCGCTTACCAACCTAAACATCGGGGTGGTTTATCAATCAAAAGATCAGCCCGATCAGGCCATTAACTATTTTATCAAGGCGCTTACCTACTTCGATAGTCTCCCTCATAATCGCAATTACTATCTCCTGCTGATGAACACCGGTATGCTTTATAAACAGATTGATGAGTATCAAAAATCGCTGGTTTACCTGCTCAAATCGTTACCCCTGGTTGAAGCATCAAACAATCAGCGCGACATGGCTACCTGCTACATGAATTTGGGCATCACTTACAAAAATCTCGATTCTTTAGATAAGGCACGTGCTTTCTATGGGAAGGCTGACACCATCTCGCGAGGATTTACCAACCAAACAATCTACGGGAAAATCCAAAATAATCTGGGAGTAATCGAACTTCAAAAAAACAACTTTCAAAAAGCCATCAAATATTTTAACCAATCGTTGGTTGTTAAAAAGCGGTATAACGACAGCATGGGACTGGCGGTTACGTACAACTACCTGGCCGATGCTTACAACAAAACGGGCAATAAAAAACTTGCCCTTGAGCTGCTTGGCAAAGCCGAAGCCATCAATAAAGCAAAAGAATTTAAAAAGCCTATGGTTGAAACCTACAAGAATTACGTGGATGTTTATCAAAGCATGGGCGATTATGACAATGCCTTCCGATACCAGACTAAAGAGTATGAACTAAAGCACGAAATCTTCAACAGTGAGAAATTTAATCAGATTGCCGAATTGGAAACCAAATACCAAACCAGTAAAAAAGAGCAGGAAATACAAATCTTAAATCAGCAAAACGACATAAAAGACCTGAAATTAAAAAAAGAGCAATACACCAAGGTTATTTTAGCCGTGGTAGTTATCTTTCTTATTCTTATCTCCATCGTGGGATACAGCAGGTTCGTGATAAAAAAACGAGCTAACAGGCTGCTAAAAAAACAGAAGAAACAACTTGACGATTACAACGAGGAGCTCAACACCGCCAACGAGAACCTGCTAACCCTGAACAACAACCTGGAAGAGCTGAACCATACCAAAGACAAGTTCTTCTCCATCATCTCGCACGACCTTAAAAATCCGCTGGGCGTGCTTTACGCCACTACCGATGTGCTGACCAGACACTTCGAGTCCTTCTCGAAAGAAAAGACCAAAACCTACCTCGAAAACATGAACCGTTCGTCGCGGCATTTAAAAAACCTGCTGGACAACCTGCTGGAGTGGTCACAGGTTCAAACAGGCAGACTCTCCATCGTTAAAGAGCCATTCGATTTACACGGGGTAGTGGCCAATACCCTTTTGGTGGCTTCCAACAGTGCCTCGACAAAAGAGATTAACCTTCAGTCGGGGGTTAAATCCGGAACCTTTGTTTATGCCGACAAGGATATGATTGCCACGGTCGTTAGAAACATGGTATCGAATGCCATAAAATTTACCCCGCGGGGTGGAACGATTAAAATCAACGTTACGGAAGAGGAGAACAGGATAGTTGTTCACGTGAGTGATTCCGGTGTTGGCATACCACCCAACAAAATGGCAGGCCTGTTTAAAATCAACACCACCTACAAACAACCGGGCACGGAAAACGAGCAAGGTACCGGTCTGGGACTTATCCTCTGTAAAGAGTTCGTGGAAAAGAACGAGGGAACCATCCGGGTTAACAGCATTCTTGGTAAAGGCAGTACCTTTTCATTTTCAATACCAAAAGGCAGATGAAATGGTAAGCTGTAAAAATACAGCATCCGTTTCAGCCAAATAAAAACGGCACCGGAGTGACCCGATGCCGCGTGCAAACCAAACTTCCTACCATTTGATTT
>JANTGU010000426.1 GCA_024762735.1 Bacteroidales bacterium
AACTCGGGAAGTGGGATTTTTTAATAACCAAAGTAAAACATCTTTTTAAAGAGAAACCTTTATCATTACTACATCGTGTGACGGAACCTCGGAGGAGAATTTTCTTTTGAATTTTCCTAAATTCTTATGCTGCCACAAGTCTCTTACTTCTGCTTTTACATGGGATGGGTAACCCAGCTCGACCCAGGTTACAGTGATGTTGGCTTGTTTATCACTTCGGTTAAAGAGCACAACAGCCCGGGAGCCATCAGCAAGCTGTTTTACCCAAACTTCATAGTCGCCATCGTCGCGAACTTTAACACCCTGTAATCCCAATGAATCCTGATCGACAGCAATAGCTTCTTTGTTGGTTAGTATATCGAGGGTTTCCTGATACATGTTGCTTAGATCATTTCCAGCCATCAAAGGGGCAGCTAAAATGCACCACAGACTAAAATGAGCACGACTTTCGCTGGTTGTAAGGCCATTGTTTCCCACTTCCAACATATCGGGATCGTTCCAATGGCCGGGTCCGGAGTAGGAGTAAAGGCCAGCAACCCGGTCAAGCAAGATGGTGAAGCCGGCGTTGTTCCATTTGTCACTGCAATCCCAGCAATTCATAATATCGTCAGTAGCACGCCATAGATGCCCCACATCTTTTGCCCATAACCAGGGCTTACTCTGGCCCCAGTCACAAAGACTAAAAACCATGGGTCTGCCTGCTTTGTAAATGGCATCACGCATCAACGTATAGGAGGCTCGGGCATCTTGAGTACTCGTGTTACACCAGTCATATTTTACATAATCAACACCCCAACTGGCATAAGTACGGGCATCCTGAAACTCATAACCTCTTGACCCGGGTCGCTTTTGACAAGTCTTGGTACCGGCATCCGAATAGATACCAAATTTTAATCCTTTTGAATGAACGTAATCCACCAGGGTTTTCATCCCTGAAGGGAAACGTTCAGAGTCAGCCACAATATTTCCTTCTAAATCCCTGCCAACCTGCCAGCAATCATCAATAACAATGTATTCGTAACCTGCCTCTTTCATGCCTGTTCCCACCATAGCATCAGCCGCTTCTTTGATTATTTGTTCGTTTACATTGCAACCAAACTTATTCCAACTATTCCAACCCATTGGAGGTGTTAATGCCAATCCACTAAATTTTTGCCCAAAAATCAAGGTTGAAAACAATAGGCTGAATACTAACAGAAACTTTTTCATAAGGAAATCAATTATTGATTAATAAATGGCTAATCGACAAATATATTAATAATTACACGTGCTCACTAAAAGTCGTTAACTATAAAAATAAACTATTGAACATAAAATCCGGAGGCAATAAAATAGTTTGTTTCAGGAATTCTGGTTACAAATACAATTTTGGTTTCTTCGTTTCCAGTGGCAGGATTGTTCCAATAATACTGATAATACCCCGAGCCCTGGTTTTTTGCAATATCAATCATATCGCGAATAATATAGGCGCCGTGCGTATCTTTTAAATCGTAGTCGTTTTGTCCCTGATGGGATGCATCAGCGCCATGAGCAATGTTGACTCCATCAAAATCATTGATAAAGAAATAGCCTGACCCATTATCAAAAAACCGGATATGATCGATAAAGTGTTGACAAAATGTTATTTGATCTTCTTCTTGGGTATAGATATCTTTTAATATTGCGCCCATTCCTTTCGCCATGGTATTGTTTACCTCTAAAAGCACTTCTTTTTGAGCATCCAGGGGATCGTAATACTTTTCAGGAGGATCGCCGTAAAAACCCGTGCCAATAAACCATTGAGCCGAAGGAATGTTGGTAACAAAGCTAAGTTTACGCTCTTTGGTTCCGGTAGCTGGATTCAACTTGTAATACTCCACAAACCCGGAGCCTGAATAGCGAACAGTTTCAACAATCTCCTTGATAAAGAACTTACCATTTTGGTCTTGTGCACCTGCACGAGCGGTAGCAATAAGGTCGTGGTTTATATGTGCCACGCACCAGGCAAAACTGTCTAAAGTCTCCACGAAGAAGTATCCGGAGTTATCATCGTAAAACCTGGCAGCATCCACAAAAACCTGACTAAAATTTGCCCGCCCGGTGCTGTCGGGAATCATATCTGAAAAAATAGTTTCAAATCCGGTTGCCACATTGGTGGTATTGGTTTGAACAATGGTTTTATCAAGCGTATATTGCGACACTTGATTGGTAGGTGATGGACATTCATCACAGTTACACGAGTAGAAAGTGGTCAATCCTACCAGCATAACCATTAACATGATTAGGGTACTTTTTGTTCTCATAACGTTTTAAGATTAAGGTTAGTAATATTAAAAATATGAGATAAAATTAGTTGAATGTTATTTGGATAACAAATGTTTCTAACTATTTATTATAATTTATATTGAATCTAAGGATATTTTGTGTTTTAATCAGAATGAGTACTTATTAAGTTTAAACTCTGGAGTATTTTACAGGACGATGGATTTTTCTCCATTGTGTAGTTACTTTCGGTTAGCCTAAA